>JAFOYI010000067.1 GCA_017391425.1 Clostridia bacterium
AGCTTTCGGGATAAAAATCATCCTGATTCTTCCATATGCGTTCCGCCGCAATAGTCTTTTCGTCGGTTATAACGCAAAGCTCCGGCGTATTACCGTTTGTTTTCCATCTGTCAAAAAATGAATTAAACCGCAAATCACGAAAACGGACATCAATTAAGTGATCTGCCAAGGAAACCTTCACGCTTACCGCACCTCCGGCACATATTTCTTTAATTATAACATTATACGTGAAATCTTTCAAGCATAAATAATAGTTATATTTGTTTGTAAAGTCCCGTTTATCGGACAGTGAATGAATTATAATAAATTACAGTAAAAAGCGCTTGACAAAATTCGACCTTTTTGCTATAATAAGTTTGCGAACATTTGTTCGGGAGGTTTTGAGTATGACATTTTCAATGGTTTTAAGAACGTTATTTGAGATTTTACTTTTTGTTTTGGTAGTATGGGGATTTTTCCATGAGGACAGGCTTGCCGCATTTGAAAGGCGTGTTTTTTGTGCGCTTAAAAGAAGAAGGCTCCGTGTGGTAAGAACACAGACACCTTGCAGAAAAGCAGAATATACACGCTGACCTGTATTTTAATAAAACGCTATGGGCGTACTGTGATATTTGTGTATCGCAGTACGCCCTTTAATATTTTGCTATTTTTCTGTTTCCGTTTTTATCTTTCCGTTTTCAACATAAAAGGTTATATCACCGTCTCGGTCGGTTCTGAAAACCTCTGCTCCGACCTTATCAAGCGAGGATACAACCTTATCTGAGGGATGAGAGTAAACATTATTCTTTCCGACAGAGATTGCGGCGTATTCCGGAGTTGCCTTTTTAAGAAATTCAAGTGAATTTGAGGTATTGCTTCCTGATGACCGACCTTTAAAACATCACAGTCAAGGTCTATTCCGTCATTTATCATGGCGCTTTCCGCAGGCTCTCCTGCGTCTCCGGTTAAAAGAAATTTAACTCCGTCAATTTCCGCCATAACCGTAACCGAGCGGTCGTTTAAATCTGAAAGTCTATCATAGTACGCTATCAGAGTAATTTCAAATTCCCCGATTTTGAAATTCATTCCCGGTTCCGCTGTGTAAACCCGACCGTTTTTATCTGCAACAAGTGATTTCACCCGTGAAACGGAGGCGTCCGAGTCTGCGGTCGGATCGGATTCCGGAACGATAAGATTTTTTATACCGTAAATCGTTGAAAGTTTTTCAAGACCTCCGGCATGGTCCTCGTGAAGATGCGAAATTACAACCGCATCAATATTTTTAATATGCGCCGAATTAAGGTCTTCGGTAACGGCGCCGGCAGAAGAGGGAAGACCCGTATCCACAACGGCGCAATAGCCGTTTGAATAAATCAGAATACTGTCCGCCTGACCGACATCCATAATTTTTACAAAATCCTGGCTTTCGTCAAAGCTCTGTCCGTTATATTTTAACTTTTCCAGCAGGTCTGTTTTAAAGACAAGCTTTGCAAAGCAGAAAACAAATACCGAAGCCGCTATAAGAGCCTCCGCTGTTAAAACAAGCGTGCGTTTTGTTATTTTACGCTTCATCGTCTTCGCCTGCGCCTGCGGCTTCACGCTCCATAAGCTGATCCTTTGTTATAAGAACCTTTCTCGGCTTTGAACCCTCATACGGTCCTACAACGCCTCGTTGTTCCATTTCATCAACTATTCTGGCGGCTCTGGCATAGCCAAGCTTGAGTTTTCTTTGCAAAAGCGAGGTAGACGCCATACCGTTTTCAACAACTACCCTTATGGCGTCGTTAAGCATGGGATCATCGCTCGGGCCGTCTTCAGGCAGTCCCGTTTTTTGCTTTTTATCAATAGCCGCCTGTCGTTCTATCTCAACCATAACATCGTCATCGTAGTCAGCCGTGTGGTCGCCCTTGACATATTCGACTACTGCCTCAACTTCCTCGTCGCTTACAAAGCAACCCTGTATGCGTTTTGGCTTTGACGAGCCTACGGGACTGAAGAGCATATCGCCCCTGCCCAAAAGCTTTTCCGCACCTGCGGTATCAAGTATTGTGCGGCTGTCTATATGAGAGGAAACCGCAAAAGCAATACGGGTGGGTATGTTGGCTTTAATAACGCCGGTTACTACATCAACAGACGGGCGCTGGGTTGCAATTATAAGGTGCATACCTGCGGCTCTTGCCTTTGCGGCAATACGGTTTATGGAGTCCTCAACCTCGTTGGGGGCGGTCATCATAAGGTCTGCAAGCTCGTCTATAATAATTACGATATGAGGCATTTGCTTTACTTCGGGATCACCCAGGTTTTCAACAAAGCGGTTATAACCCGCCAAGTCACGCACGCCTCTGTCCGCAAACATTTTATACCGTTTTTCCATTTCGCTTACTGCCCAACCGAGTGCGCCTGCCGCCTTCCTCGGGTCTGTGACAACCGGTACCAAAAGGTGTGGGATACCGTTATAAATGCCAAGCTCAACAACCTTTGGGTCTATCATAAGAAGCTTTACTTCATCGGGCGACGCCTTATAAAGAAGACTGATTATAATTGAGTTTATGCATACCGATTTACCCGAACCCGTAGCACCGGCTATGAGTCCGTGCGGCATTTTCCCTATGTCCGCTACTATTGCGTTGCCGCCTATATCCCTGCCTAAAGCAACGGTAAGCTTGCTTTTTGCAGACGAAAACGCAGGGGATTCAAGTATTCCCTTTACACCTACAACGGCGCTTGCCTTGTTTGGAACCTCTATTCCCACTGCCGCCTTATTCGGTATCGGCGCTTCTATTCTTACGCCTGCCGTAGCAAGATTCAGTGCTATATCATCCGCAAGATTTGTAATCTTACTTATTTTAACACCTGCTGAGGGCTGTAATTCATACCGTGTTACGGTAGGTCCTCGGCTTATGTCCACAACCCTTGTGTCAACACCGAAGCTTTTAAGCGTTTCGACAAGCTTTTCTGCGGTTCCGTCAAGCTCTGCCGAAAGTGCGGCGGCATTTGTTGACTTGGTTTCCTTAAGGAGCGACAGGGGTGGGAATTTGTATGAATCCGTCTCTTCCTCGGTATTTTCATTTTCTTCTATATGTTCGGTGAATTTTTCCGTTTCTTCTTTTATTTGTTCCTTTTGAACCTCTGCCTCTTCTCTTGCCGCTTTAAGCGCACCGTCTATATCACGGCGTTCCGGGGTTTCTTCTTTTTCCGTAGCTTTTTCGGGTTTAGGTTCTTCTGCGGCTACTGCGGCGGCACCGTAATATGTATCCACAACCTTGCGCTGTTTTTCATCAAGAGATTCTTTTTTAATATTGCGTTTTTCGGGAATATCGTCAACGGGAATGTCAACCCCGAAGCCTTTTAATACCTTCAGCGGCTTTTCGGTATGCTCCGTCGGCTCACGGTCAATACGGTTTTGATAGGCGTTTTCCGCCTGCTCCGATATTGTTCTGACCGGCTTTGCCATTGTTTTAAACAGCGACATGAGCGTTGTTCCGGTAATAATCATTAAAAATACACAGATGAGTATTATAACCGTTATTGCGGCACCGGTTTTTCCGAAAGCAAGATAAAGCGGCTGACCGATAAGAGCCCCTAAAAATCCGCCGCTTTTAAGTGCAGTTCCGCTTGTAAAGGCGGAGGTGAGGTGTTGCCAAAAGCCAAGCGACTCATCGTGCTTTATAAAAATATCCACTGCGGCGCCGACAAGCACCACAAGCACGCCGGATTCAATGATTTTAGCGTTTATCGAGCCGCCGATTTTATCCATTGCAAAAAGCACGGCGACAAATCCGAGCAAAAACGGGTAGAAGTATGCGGTCACACCGAATACCCCGAAGATGAAATTATGCATTGCAAGCCAGATGTTTTGACCCTTTATAAAAACCACGCAAAGCAGGAATACCGCCACGGCAAACCAAATTACCGACATAAGCTGCCTTTTTCCGGCGGCAGTTTCCCTTTTTGAAGCCTCGTTTTGAATTTTGGTTGCAGTTGCGCTGCGTGATTTGCTTCCTTTCTTTTTAGCCGCTGCCATTTTATTTCTCCTTATGTAACGGTCGGAAATCCGACCTTATTTTTGCTCAATAAGCTTGTAAAGACCTTCTATAACGGTGCCGAGCGTCCCAACCTCGTCTATAAGACCTTCTTTTACCGCCCTGTCGCCTGTGAGGGTAGAGCCTACATCCGTCACCATTTCACCGGTGTTCATCATAAGCTCGGTAAACCGTTCGGCGGTAATTCGTGAGTTCTTTACAACAAAATCCGTTATCCGTGCCTGCATACGGGCAAAGTGGTTCATAGTCTGCGGTACGCCTATAACAAGACCGCTTGTTCTTACCGGATGCACCGTCATTGTAGCGGACGGCGCAATATACGATCTGTCCGCCGAAACCGCAAGCGGTACGCCTATTGAATGGCCGCCGCCCAGCACAAACGAAACGGTTGGTTTTTTCATTCCCGAAATCAGCTCTGCTATTGCAAGACCTGCTTCGACATCGCCGCCTACGGTATTTAAAATTATAAGGAGTCCTTCAATATCGGAACTTTCCTCAATAGCCACAAGCTGAGGGATTACATGCTCGTATTTTGTGGTCTTGTTTTGTTCGGGTAAAACGCTGTGCCCCTCAATTTCACCTATCACGGTAAGGCAGAAAATTTTATGCCTGCCGTCAAACGCAGAAACAGAACCCATTTCCTTTATTTCGTCAAGCTTCGTTTTTTCAGAGCTGTTTTTTTCTTTATCGTTGCTCATAAGCTTTTCACTCTCCCTTTAAATCTTATTATTTGGGAAAAGTGACGAACAATACATATTATACATTTTTTTTAACAAACTTTCAAGGGGTAGGAAAAAGATTTGCGCTTGACAAATCGGCTTATATGTTATATCATTAAAACATAATTTCAAACGCAGTGATGGGAATAAGTAGCTGTAAGGCAAGCGTTAAGAGAGAGGGCGGTCGGTGAAAGCCCTATGCAGGCTTTGCGGTGAAGCTATCCTTAAGCGGCCCCCGAAAGGGCGGACGGCGGTCTCCGTTACAGGGCAAAGGTATTATTGTACCGTTGAGTGCGGGGCTTTTTTGCTCCGAATAAGGGTGGTAACACGGATTTTATTCGTCCCGAGTGTATTTCATTCGGGGCGTTATTTTTATTTTCAGGAGGAAAAATCATGAAATACGAAATACTTAAATTACTTGCCAGAAATGCAAAATATTCCGCAAAGGACATAGCGGTTATGTTAGGCAGCGACGAGGATACCGTCGCAAAGGAAATAGCTCAGCTTGAAAAGGACGGATTTATAAAGGGTTATAAGGCTATTGTGGATTGGCAGATGGTTGAGGATTCTTATGTTTCCGCTATTATAGAGCTTAATGTTGTCCCTAAAGCGGAGCTTGGATTTGAAGAGGTTGCCGAAAGCATAATGAAATATGAAGAGGTTGAGTCCGTTTATCTTATGTCGGGCTCTTACGACCTTAATGTCGTGGTAAAGGGGAAGACGCTTCAGGATGTGGCACGCTTTGTCGCAAGGGAGCTTGCAACAATCGACTCTGTAACACAGACCACCACGCATTTTGTTATGCGCCGTTACAAGGAAATGGATGTTGTGCTTGCAGGTGATGAAAAGGACGATAGGGGGCAGCTTTTCATATGATGGACTACAGCAAGGCTATAAACCACACTGTTGCTGAGATAAAACCGTCCGGTATAAGAAAATTTTTTGATATTGCCGCAACTATGGACGGTGTGATTTCGCTTGGCGTCGGCGAGCCGGATTTCAGAACGCCGTGGCAGATAAGGAAAGCCGGAATCAACTCACTTGAAAAAGGAAAAACAAAATATACATCAAACTGGGGTATCGCACAATTAAGAAGTGCGGTGTCGGACTATGTTAAGCGCAAATACTCAATTAACTATCAGCCTGATGAAGAAATACTTATCACCGTCGGCGGAAGCGAGGCAATAGACGCCTGCATAAGAGCGGTCGTTGCCCCGGGGGACGAGGTTATAATTCCTCAGCCGAGTTATGTTTGCTATGAACCGATAACCCGTCTTGCAGGCGGTGTTCCGGTGATAATAGAGACAAAGGCGGAGGATGATTTCAAGGTAACAAAAAAACAGCTTGAAAACGCACTCAGCCCCCGTACAAAGCTTTTGATTCTCCCTTATCCGTGCAATCCCACGGGCGCTATAATGGAAAAGGAAGACCTTGAAGAGCTTGCCGATGTGCTTAAAGGGACAAATGTTATAGTACTTTCGGATGAAATTTATGCCGAGCTTACATTCGGCGGCAAAAGGCATGTTTCGCCTGCAAGTATAGACGGTATGTGGGAAAGAACCGTAACCGTAAACGGTTTTTCAAAGGCGTTTTCAATGACCGGCTGGCGGTTGGGATTTGCCTGCGGTCCCCGTGAAATAATGGACCAGATAACCAAAATACATCAGTTTGCAATAATGTGTGCGCCGACAACCTCACAGTATGCGGCAATCGAGGCGCTTAAAAACTGCGACGGCGAGGTTGAAAGAATGGTACACGAGTACGATATGCGCCGCCGTATGATGGTTGCGGGCTTTAATGAAATCGGTCTTGTCTGCCGTGAGCCTAAGGGTGCGTTTTATACATTTCCGTCTATAAAAAGCACAGGGCTTTCAAGTGATGAATTCTGCGAAAGACTGCTTTACAGCAAAAAGGTTGCGGTCGTACCGGGAACGGCTTTCGGAGAAAGCGGCGAAGGCTTTATAAGAGCGTCGTACTGTTATTCCGTTGAGCATATTAAAGAGGCAATTTCAAGAATCGGTGAATTTTTAAAGGAACTGTAAAATCGGTATATAATTAACCCCCAAGACTCTGAAAATATGAGCCTTGGGGGTTTGATTGTTATGGAAACTCCCTGTTCTACAGAGAGGTATCCCGTAAAAAGCTTTAGCTGCAAGCAAGCGAGCTATTATAAAAGATACGAATGTTGAAACAGATTAAATTTGGTTATGAGCCCTTTTAGGACTATTCAAGCCTCCGGCCAATCCGGAGGTTATGACTTAACCGTTATTAATATTTGTTCGCTTTTCGAGGTATGTTCGATGTATTGCCTATAATAACCTGTTTGCTCATACGGCCACCAACGTGGAAATTGTTCTTTTTCTTTTTTTGCATTAGGAGTGTCCCAACTGCAACAATTAAAAGGGTATCCCGCAACCTCTAAATTACCGGTAAGACCGTCAGCCTGATTTTCCAGGAATGTGTGCAACCATCCGTTTGGAACGATATTTTTAATACCTACTTCTTCCATTTTTGCATAATTATTAATCATATTTGTTCTCCTTTTACATCTTCATAAATTCGGGAGTGTTTTTTAAAGTGGCATTATACAACAAAAAGGCCGTATAAGAGGCGAATCCATGATTACAACTTGCGGTCGGTGACATGTTTTCCCATAATGTTCCGGTTCTTGCTGCCATTTTATAAAAATAACCGATGATTTCTTCCCTGCATTTATCATACATACCATATCTCAATAAGATGTCAAGCCGAAGATAATTTCCGGTAAATGCATTTGATGGATAGACCTTTGGATAAAGCTCATTGACATTTCTGTTCGGTCCAAAATCGTTTATAAGTTTTTCCCAAAGTTCGGGATGACTTTGAGTCGTAGCTATATCAAAAAAGAAAGCATGATATTGACAGGTCTCTGAAGTTTCACCCGTTGATACTGCCGCTCCGTTTCTGTATATGTCATTATCAACAAAGAATTCTCCGTTATAAGAGCGTTTAATTATTGTGTTTTTTAATTCTTCTCCTTTAATAATTAAATTTTTATCATCATACAGTTTACCGATAATGCGAAGAATATATGAATACAGCATATTCGTCGGATAATTAATATCCTGAATAAATCTGTTTGCATCTGACCATTCTACAAAAAACCACCCCGGTAGTTTTTCAAGTAAACCGTCTGAATTTTCGTGTTTACCGAGGAAGTCAAGAAGTTTATAAACAATTTCCTGTGCCGCCTGTTTGATTTCAATATCTCCGCTTCGATTTATGTAATCATTTAGTTCAACTACATACCACATTGCCCAACTGACAATATAATTCCCATTATAATGATCTGATGGATAACACATATCAAGTATTCCGCACGGGAGATGTTCGTCAGGCTCTGAAATAATAAAGTTTTCCAAAAATTGTTTTTCCATAAGCGTTTTTCCGGTAAAAAATTGCTCAGTACGACCGGTAAAAAAACTGTCACATAGCCAACCCGCTCTTTCGCGTGTCGGGCAATCCATAAAAATATCACTTGTATTTTGCCTGAATGTTTGCCACGCCGCTTCGAAAATCATATTCTCTTGTTCATCTTCCGAATTGAACACTACCAAACGGTCAAACGGATGGACATATTCAATCAACGAAAAATCTTTTATAATGACTTTACCGGCTGTATTGGCAAAATTAATATACTTAAAGCCTATAGGTTCCATATTCATAAAACTATATTTTCCCGGTTTGAGTTCGAGATAAATAGCATTTATACATGTGAGTCTAAATGGATCTATCATTTCATTGTCATTTAAAATTTCATCAAAAGTTATATATAAAACAGTTTTTTCAACACATTCTATATTCATTGAAATAAATCCAGTTCTTTCAGACGGCAGTGATAGCAACTCAAAATCGCCCGAAGTCAATTTTATTGTTCCGTCATATTTTTCATCACTTTTTTTAACATCATAGTATTCTGTTTTAACAATGTCATCAGAAAGGCGAATTTCAAGTTCTTCGACAGCAAAACCTCTTTCATTTGTATCCCCGTCTCTGCCGGTAAAAAACAAAGCGTCATTTCCTGGCTTATCGTTATCTATCTTGAATTTCCCGTACTTCAAACGCCTTTGCGGAAAAATTCCGGTGAATTTGTTTATAGGCAAATCACGGGTTAAATAATTGCGCTCTCCGACTTCTTGCTTTTTTACCGAAATCACCGAATCGGTCTCCCCACCGATATGCCAGTTATCATATCCGTCTGACAGTCTATATCCTTCTGTCACAGTTCTTTGGAAACTGTAAACCTGCATTTTTCTTATTCGGCTTTTCAATAAATACATATCGAAATTGCCGTCCTGTTCGTTTGTAAATGCAATTATTTTATCGCCGTCTTTTATTTCCGCCTGTATAAATCCCGCTTGGTTTATCGAAGCATAGTTTTGTATACGATAGTTTACAACCTCTATCGCAATATGATTGACATCTCTGTCAAAATACCGATTTAAATTTATTTCATCTACCCTATAGAACTTTTTTGCACAACGCACGGGTCCGTAATGTACAAATTTTCCATTGACAAACAATCTATAAAATCCGGATGTTGAAACACGGATAAAGATTTTATCTGTGCTTTTTTTCACCGTTGTATAAAGCCCTAAATTTATATGTTTTTTTCTTGCAATCCGTTAGCCCATATAGGTCTTGCAGAAGTAAACAGCATAAATAATCTCCTTGCCTTTTAATATACCCGAAAATACAAAGTTGCATTCTCGGGTATTATAATCAATGATTTTCCTATATTTTTTTCTTTTTCTGAATGATGATAAATCCGGTGGCAGCGCCCGCCGCAACAATAGCTCCGCCTAACGAAATAAGAATAACCGTCAAAGGTGAAGATTCCGACTCATTACTGCCGGTTGTAGCTTTGCGCTTTTTTCTGCGTTTAATAAGCTTAACAGTTTGTTGTTTTCCGTTATTATCAGTATTCTGCTCATCTTCATCTTTTTCATTATTATCGTTCTCATCATAATAGTCTTCATCGTTATAACTATCATCATAATCCGGATTGGCATCTACTTCTTCATTTCCATTTCCATTTTCATTACCTTCTCCTGAGCCCCAAAGATCGGCAGTATAAAATGCCTGTTCCTCATTGGGCAAAAGTTCACCCTTACCGTTATTTAATTACACCCGACGATGTGTCCTTTTGTATAACATCGTGCGCTCCGCCCTCAACAATACTTGTTGCGGAGACAAGTGTAAGCTTGGCTTTCTTCTGCAGCTCCGGTATTGTAAGAGCGCCGCAGTTGCACATGGTGGATTTAACCTTTGAAAGTGAGAGGTTGACATTATCCTTCAGGCTTCCGGCATACGGAACATAAGAATCTACGCCCTCTTCAAACGAAAGCTTTTTATCTCCGCCTAAATCGTAACGCTGCCAGTTTCTTGCCCTGTTTGAGCCTTCACCCCAATATTCCTTATAGTAATTGCCGTTGATTGCAATTTTGTTTGTGGGACTTTCGTCAAATCTGGCGAAATAACGGCCGAGCATCATAAAATCAGCGCCCATAGCAAGAGCGAGCGTCATATGATGGTCGTGAACTATTCCGCCGTCGGAGCAAACGGGGATATATATTCCTGTCTTTTCGAAGTATTCGTCACGGGCGGCGCAAACCTCAATAAGAGCAGTTGCCTGCCCTCTGCCTATTCCCTTTGTTTCACGGGTTATGCAGATTGAACCGCCGCCTATACCTACCTTTATAAAGTCGGCTCCTGCCTCTGCAAGGAACATAAATCCTTCACGGTCAACAACATTTCCTGCGCCTACCTTTACGGTGTCGCCGTATTTTTTGCGGATGAATTTGAGGGTTCGTGACTGCCATTCGCTGAAGCCCTCGGAGGAGTCAATACAAAGTACATCCGCCCCTGCGGCTATAAGTGCGGGAACCCTTTCTTCGTAATCTCTGGTATTTATTCCGGCGCCTACCACATAGCGCTTATGTTTATCAAGCAGCTCGTTGGGATTTTCCTTATGTGCGTCATAGTCTTTACGGAATACAAAATATTTTAAGCATCCGTTTTTGTCAACAATCGGAAGTGAGTTAAGCTTATTATCCCATATAATATCGTTGGCTTGTTTTAAAGTTGTATCCTCTTCGCCGACTATAAGCGAATCAAGCGGAGTCATAAAGTCCTTAACCATTGTGGAGGCATCCATACGGCTTACACGGTAATCCCTGCTTGTTACTATGCCGAGAAGCTTGCTGTCAGGCTTTCCGTTTGATGTTACGGCAACGGTTGAGTGACCGTTTTTCTCTTTAAGCGCCAAAATATCGGCAAGTGTGTCATCGGGTGTTGCATTCGATTCGCTTACAACAAAGCCTGCTTTATAGCTTTTTGCTTTTTCAACCATAGCCGCTTCATCTTCTATGGATTGCGAGCCGTAAATAAACGATACTCCGCCTTCCCTTGCGAGGGCAACTGCGAGCTTGTCCCCCGATACAGACTGCATGATGGCGGAGGTAAGGGGAATGTTCATTGAAATTGCGGGTTCTTCACCTTTTTTATATTTAACAAGAGGAGTTTTAAGGTTTACATTTGCCGGTATACACTCGGCGGAGGAATAGCCGGGAACCAATAGGTATTCGTTAAAGGTATGGGAAGTTTCGTTAAAATAATAAGCCATTTTATTATCTCCTTTTAATTTATTTATACGATTATATCACAATGCTTTATAAAATAAAAGAAAAATTTTATATAACTCCGAAAATGATGCATACCGTGCGTGCGAGCAGGGCGCAAATCCAAGCTATAATACATTGACCGGCAATTATCAGAGCCGCCCATTTCCCGCCGAGCTCCCGTTTTATAGCGGCAACTGCGGCAACGCAGGGCGTGTATAACAGACAGAAAACCAACATACTTATTGCGGAGGAGGTTGGCATAACAGAGGTAATTCCCACGCTTGCGGTTAAGACCTGAAGCGTTGAAACAACGCTTTCCTTCGCCATAAAACCGGCAGTGAGAGCGGTTACTATTCTCCAGTCGTTAAGTCCTACCGGCGCAAAAACAGGTGCGATAAACCCGGCAAGTACGGCGAGTATACTGTTTTTTGAATCGGTGACGACATTAAGCCCGAAATCGAATGTTTGCAAGAACCATACGATAATAGAAGCCAAAAATATAACGGTAAAGGCACGGTTTAAGAAATCCTTTGCCTTGTCCCATAAAAGCATTAAAACATTTTTTGCACCGGGCATTCGGTAGTTCGGCAGTTCCATTACAAATGGTACCGCTTCGCCCTTAAAAACAGTGCCTTTCGTGGCAAGAGCGACAAGTATTCCTACCGTAATTCCCAAAAGGTATATACTTATCATAATAAGTCCGCTGTAATTCGGAAAGAAGTTTTGAATGAAAAAGCCGTATATAGGAAGTTTTGCGGTGCAGCTCATAAACGGCGTAAGAATTACCGTCATACGGCGGTCTCGCTGAGAGGGAAGAGTGCGGCTTGCCATTACGCCAGGCACGGTGCAGCCGAAGCCTATAAGCATCGGTACTATGCTCCTGCCGGAGAGACCGATTTTGCGGAGCAGCTTGTCGGTAACAAATGCAACACGCGCCATATAACCGCTGTCCTCAAGCAGGGACAAAAAGAAGAACAAAACAACTATTATAGGTACAAAGCTGACTACACTGCCTACTCCGGCAAACACGCCGTCTATTATTAGAGAGCGCAGCACGCTGTTTACATTGGCGGAAATCATTACATTATTGACGGCCTCGGTGAGCGCATTTATCCCAAGCTGTAAAAGATTTTGGAGCGAAGAACCTATGACATTAAAGGTTAAGAAAAATACAAGCGCCATAATCAGCACGAATGACGGTATTGCGGTATATTTACCCGTAAGTATTTTATCGATCTTGCGGCTGCGTATATGTTCCTTGCTTTCACCGGGTTTTACAACGGTTTTTTCGCAAAGCTCCGTGATAAAAGAAAATCTCATATCTGCCATTGCCGCCGCACGGTCAAGACCCCGTTCTTCCTCCATTTGCAGAATAATATGCTCAACGGTTTCGGCCTCGTTACAGTCGAGTTTCAGCTTTTCCTCTATGCGTTTATCGCCCTCTATAAGTTTCCCTGCGGCAAATCTGATTGGTATTCCCGCACGGACGGCATGGTCCTCAATCAGGTGCATAATACTGTGAATTGCCCTATGTACTGCGCCTGTACGACCGTCATCCTTGCAAAAATCAGTTCTGTGAGGCTTTTCGGCATACTCCGCCACATGGACTGCATGCCTTATAAGCTCGTCTACGCCCTCATTTTTGCTTGCGGATATGGGAACTACCGGTATACCCAACAGCTTTTCCATATCGTTTATCCGTACAGTGCCGCCGTTTGAACGCACTTCGTCCATCATATTAAGTGCCAAAACCATAGGAATATCCAATTCCATAAGCTGCATTGTAAGGTAAAGATTTCTTTCTATGTTGGTTGCGTCTACTATATTTATAATGCCTTTCGGCTTTTCGTCAAGTATGAAGCGCCTGGAAACTATTTCCTCCGAGGTATACGGCGAAAGTGAGTATATACCGGGCAAATCTGTGACCTCTGTATTATCGTAGCCTTTTATAGAACCGCTTTTACGGTCAACCGTAACGCCGGGGAAGTTGCCGACATGCTGGTTTGAACCGGTGAGCTGGTTAAAAAGGGTTGTTTTTCCGCAATTCTGATTGCCGGCAAGGGCAAATGTAAGCAATGTACCCTTAGGAAGTGGGTTTTCTTCGCTTTTGTTATGATAAATACCGTCCTCGCCGAGCCCGGGATGAGCTTCTGTATTTATGGGTGCAATACAGCCGCCGGACTTCCTTTCCGTTTTTCCGCTTATCGGTTTTACCGATATTTTTTCCGCATCGGCAACACGGAGCGTCAATTCATAGCTGTGTATGCGGAATTCCATCGGGTCACCCATGGGTGCATATTTTTCAAGTGTTATTTCTGCCCCCGGAATAACCCCCATATCAAGAAAATGCTGCCGGAGACTTCCTTCCCCGCCGACTTTTTCAATTACCGCAGTACTTCCGATTTTAAGCTCCTTTAATGTCATAACTTTTCTCCTCATATGACCTTTATCACAATAATAATACCATAATAGAATATAATTTACAATCACATATTATATTATAAAAAATACTTGATTTTTGAGATGAAATGTGGTATAATCATTCGGCTGTCCGGTGTGGGCGGCAATTAAAACACACATTCTGCTTTGAACCGGTAAGGTGTTTTCTTTGAAAATTCCCGGAAAGCGGCAGGATGGAGGTAAAACCTTAGGAGGAAAAACAAATGGCAGTAGTATCAATGAAACAGCTTCTTGAAGCCGGTGTTCATTTCGGACATCAGACAAGACGCTGGAACCCGAAAATGGCAGAATACATTTTCACCGAGCGTAACGGTATTTACATTATCGATCTTCAGAAAACCGTTAAAAAGCTCAACGAGGCATATATGTTTGCCCGTGATATCGCAGCAGAGGGCGGCGATATACTCTTCGTAGGCACCAAAAAGCAGGCTCAGGATTCCGTAAAGGAAGAAGCAGAGCATTGCGGTATGCCTTATGTCAACGCCCGTTGGCTCGGCGGAATGCTTACAAACTTTACAACAATCCGTACCCGTATTGCAAGACTTAACCAGCTCCGCACAATGAGAGATGACGGTACATTCGAGCTTCTCCCCAAGAAGGAAGTTGTTAAGCTCAACCTTGAAATAGAAAAGCTTGAAAAATTCCTCGGCGGTATCCAGGATATGAAAAAGCTTCCGGGTGCGCTCTTTATAGTTGACCCCCGCAAGGAAAGAATTGCGGTTGCAGAAGCTAAGAAATTAGGTATCCCGATTATCGCTATCGTTGATACCAACTGCGATCCTGACGAAATCGACGCTGTAATCCCCGGAAACGATGACGCTATCCGTGCGGTTAAGCTTATTGCAGAGACAATGGCTGCCGCTGTTATCGAGGGAAGACAGGGCTCTGAAATGGGAACCGCTGCCGAGGACGGCGAGGCTGACGAGGCTGTTTCCGAAGAAGAAACCGTTGCTGACGCAGAATAATTATTTTTAAAATCAGACCTTACAGGAGGAAAATATAATGGCTTTTACTGCTAAAGATGTACAGGCTTTAAGAGAAAAGACCGGCTGCGGTATGATGGACTGCAAAAAAGCCCTTGTTGAGTGCGACGGAAATATGGACGCCGCTGCGGATTATCTCCGTGAAAAGGGACTTGCTTCCCAGGCTAAAAAAGCAGGCCGTGTTGCCGCAGAGGGAACCGTTTGCGCATATACAAAGAACGGTGTAGGTGCGGTTGTTGAAATCAACAGTGAGACCGACTTCGTTGCTAACGGCGACGGCTTTAAGGCTTTAGCCGCAAAGATAGCTGAAATTGTTGCCGAGGAAAATCCGGCAGATGTAGATGCACTTTTAGCCACCAAAAAAGACGGCAAGACCGTTGAAGAAATGGTTCAGGAGCTTTTCCTTGCCGTTCGTGAAAATATAAAGGTTCGCCGTTTTGCCCGTTATGAGGGTAAAGTAGTATCTTATGTGCATGCAGGCGGCAAGATCGGAGTTCTCGTAAACTTCGATACTGCACTTGACGCTGACAATGCCGAGTTTGTTGCTATGGGTAAAAATGTTGCAATGCAGATTGCGGCTATGAATCCGGCTTATCTTGACGAGGCTTCGGTTCCGGCTGAAGTTATCGAAAAGGAAAAGGAAATTCTTATTGCCCAAATGAAAGAGGATCCCAAGATGGCTAATAAGCCTGAGGCTGTTCTCGGAAAAATCGTTGAAGGCAAAATCGGTAAATACTACAAGGAAAATTGCCTTGTTGACCAGCAGTTCGTTATCGACGGTGATATAACCGTAGGTAAGTATGTTGAGAATACCGCAAAGGCTCTCGGCTCTGATATAAAGATTGCTTCGTTTGTTCGTTTTGAAAAAGGCGAGGGAATTGAAAAGAGAGTTGATGATTTCGCAGCAGAAGTTGCAGGAATGGTTAAATAATTAAACCTTTAGATACTGCCGGTTGTTTCCGGCAGTATTTTTTTGCTCGGTATTTTTAAAGGATTAATGAAGAATTCATAAAAAGGCAAAATTCGGCAGTTATAATTAAAATAAAATATTACGGGGCGGAGACGGGATAATGATCAATGTTAAGGATATAGAAACAAAAAAACTGCTTGACAGCGCAAGCGAGATTTTAGAGCAGACAAAACCGTTTGCAGAGCTTATGATGCGTTATAAATGTGCAATGCTTGAGGTCAAAACAAAGCTTGATGTATTAAACACACAGCTTTCGCTTGAAAATGACAGAAATCCGTTTGAATCAATAAATTGCAGACTGAAAACAGTTCCTAGTATTATAGAAAAGCTTAACCGAAAAGGTTTTGAATTATCTGCCGAAAGTATAGAAAAGAATTTGAACGATGTTGCCGGTATAAGGGTTATATGCTCATTTCCCGATGATATTTACATTCTTGCGGATAAGCTTTGTTCGCAGGATGATATACGGCTTATTGAGAAAAAGGACTATATAAAAAATCCCAAGCCGAACGGTTACAGAAGTCTTCACCTGATTTTGGAAATTCCCATTTTCTTAATGACGGAAAAGAAATATATGAGGGTAGAGGTTCAGTTCCGCACAATAGCGATGGATTTTTGGGCAAGCCTTGAGCATAAGCTTAAATATAAAAAGGATATTAAATCCGATGTTGCGGAAATTTCCGAAGCTCTCAAAGAATGTGCCGATGAAATAAGCCGCCTTGACCTTAAAATGCAGGAAATACATAAAAAAATCAATTACGACGAATCGTCGGGGCTTTATAATTTAGAGCTTACCGTTTAACGAAAAAGCCTTTGTATTACTTGAAGTAATACAAAGGCTTTAATGCTGCGGTATAACCGAGATTTATTCTGCGGTATCCTTAAGTGAATATAGCTTTTCAATACAACTTTTGCAAACATTATATCCGGAAAAGCTTACACTATCCGAAAGCGAATCGCAGAAAATGCAGGTCGGCTGATATTTTTTCAGAATAACTTTGTCATTGTCCATATAGATTTCAAAGCTGTCAACATCATTTTCAATTTTCAGTTGCTTTCGTATCTCTTTTGGAATGACAACACGGCCCATTTTATCCACGGCTCTTACCATACCCGTTGATTTCATTCCCACACTCTCCTAATATCAGGTTAAGTGTATTTTACCATATATACATTATAAATGTCAATATTTAGGAATTATATGGTATTATTCCGTTAAAGCATACTTAACCATTCGTTTGAGGAGGCGTCGGACGGCATGCGCCAGTCGCCTCTCGGTGAGAGTGTAACAGAACCCACTTTAGGTCCGTCCGGCAGGCAGGAGCGCTTGAACTGCTGTGAAAAGAATCTTCTGATAAATACCTTAAGCCAGTGAGTAACTGTTTCGGGACTGTAATCACTGCCGAAAGCTTCAAGCGCAAGCCGATATATTTTTTCGGGACTTTCTCCGAAACGGAGCATATGGTATAAAAAGAAATCGTGGAGCTCGTAAGGACCTACAAGATCTTCGGTTTTTTGTGCGATTTCTCCGTTGCTTGTTGCCGGCAGTAGCTCGGGGGAAACAGGGGTATCAAGTATGTCGAACAAGACCTCTTTAAGGTCATCGCCGGAATGTTCTGCCTCGTGGCGGACAAGGTATCTTACCAAGGTTTTCGGTACGGAGGAGTTTACCGCATACATAGACATATGGTCGCCGTTATAGGTTGCCCAACCGAGTGCAAGCTCGGATAAATCACCTGTTCCTATTACCATTCCGCCGGTTTTATTGGCAACATCCATAAGCACCTGTGTGCGTTCCCTTGCCTGTGAATTTTCATATGTGACATCAAAGCTTTCAGGGTCTTGCGAAATGTCTTTAAAATGCTGATTTACAGCGTCTGTTATATTGATCTCGCAGAATGAAACCCCGAAAAGACGACATAATTTTTCGGAATTTGAGCGGGTTCGCTTCGTTGTGCCGAAGCAGGGCATTGTGACGGCATGAATACAGTTTAAGGGTTTGTTTAAAAGTCTCATTGCTCTTACAGTTACCAAAAGTGCCAGAGTACTGTCAAGTCCGCCGGAAATTCCTATTACCGCAGTATTGGAGCGGGTGTGTTCGAGCCGTTTTTTAAGTCCGTAGGACTGTATGCGAAGTATTGCCTCCGCCCTTTTTAAAAGGTCGCTTTTATCGGACGGTACAAACGGAGTTTTTTCATATTTCCGTGTCAGCTGCGTGTTTATAATTTCTTGCGAAAACACAACCGTTCGGTAACCGCCTAACGGCTCAAAGGAGGTGTTTTTGTGCCGCTCGCCGCAAAGCTTTTTAATATCAATTTCGCTTACCGTAAGCTCTTTCTCTTCAAACGGTGCGCTCTCTGCAAGCAGGGTTCCGTTTTCATACACGAGCGAATGACCCGAATAAACAAGATCCTGTGTAGATTCGCCTGTTCCCGATGAAACGTATACATATCCGCATAAAAGTCTTGCGGAGGTTGCGGAAATAAGGGTTTTACGGTATTCCGATTTTCCGATTACTTCATTTGATGCGGAAGGATTAATAATAATTTCCGCACCTGCTCTGCAAAGCTTTTCGGACGGCTGTGAGGCAGCCCACACATCTTCGCATATCTCAATTCCGAATGTGTACCCCGAAAGCTCGGAATGTGAAAATACAATATCCGTACCGAACGGAATGGGTTTTCCGCCTATATAGATTTGGTTATCGTCTGCAAGAGAAGCGGAGGTAAATTGGCGTTGCTCGTAAAACTCGGAATAATTGGGCATATGTGTTTTGGGGACAATTCCGAGAATTTTCCCGTCCGACAAAACGGCGGCGCAATTATAAAGCTTTGATTTTAAAATCAGGGGGAGGCCTAAAATTACAATCGGGTATTTCCCCTTTGTATACTCCGCCAAATCAAACAGCGCTCTTTCGGCACCGGTAAGCAGTGTATCCGAAAAAAACAAATCGCCGCAGGTATAGCCCGTAATGCAAAGCTCAGGCAGAGCAAGAATATTTATATTCCGACCGTTTGCATTATCTATAATATGCTTGATTTCAGAAACATTTGCGGTAATGTCCGCTACCGTGCATTTCGGAAGTCCCGCAGCAACCTTGATAAAACCGTCTTTCATATACCTCAATCCTTGTTATCACTTATTGTACAAACTCTTGCAATTATTATAATCCATTTTACAACAAAATAAAAGAAAAAATTAAAATATTGTTAATTTTTTTACAATCTTATTGAATTTAGGGAAATAATAAACTATAATGTATAAGGCAAAAATTTAAATCTTACAAAGGGGATACCAAAATGACCAACAACAAAACGGTTTTAAAATGGCTTGACGAAGTCAAAGAGCTTGTCAATCCTGATAAGGTCGTCTGGATCGACGGCAGCGAGGAACAGCTCGAGGCTATCCGCAAGGAAGCGGTTGAATCCGGCGAAATGATCAAGCTTAATGAGGAAAAGCTTCCGGGCTGCTATCTTCACAGAACACGCCCGAACGATGTTGCCCGTGTTGAGGACAGAACCTTTATCTGCTCAAAGACAAAGGAAAATGCAGGTCCTACCAACAACTGGTGCGATCCGGAAGAAATGTACAAGCGTCTTTACAATATTGCCAGAGGCTCATATAAGGGCAGAACAATGTATATAATCCCGTTCTCAATGGGACCGATAGGCTCACCGCTTGCCAAAGTGGGCATTGAAGTTACAGATTCTAAGTATGTTGTACTCAATATGGCTATTATGACCCGTGTAGGTCAGAAGGTTCTTGATGTTCTCGGCGACTCAAACGATTGGGTAAGAGGTCTCCACGCTTCATGCGATATTGACCCTGAAAACCGTTACATCTGCCAGTTCCCTGAGGACAATACTATCATCTCGGTTAACTCTGCTTACGGCGGAAATGTTCTTCTCGGTAAGAAGTGCTTTGCTTTGCGTATTGCATCTTATCAGGGTTGGAAGGAAGGCTGGATGGCAGAGCATATGCTCATCTTAGGTCTACAGAATCCTAAGGGCGAAATCAAATATGTTGCGGCTGCTTTCCCGTCTGCTTGCGGCAAGACCAACCTTGCAATGCTTATTCCTCCGGAATATTTACGCAAGAAGGGCTACAAGATTTGGACTGTAGGCGATGATATTTCCTGGATGAAGATAGGCGAGGACGGCCGTCTTTATGCAATCAACCCCGAGAACGGATTCTTCGGTGTTGCTCCCGGAACCAACGCTCATTCAAACTTCAATGCGCTTGAAAGCACAAAGAAGAATACTATTTTCACCAATGTTGCGCTTAACCTTGATGACAACACTGTTTGGTGGGAGGGTCTTAACAAGGATCTCCCGACAAACTGCATTGACTGGAAGGGCAACAAGTGGGATGCTTCTAAGTTCAACAAAGCTGACAAGAGCACCTATGCCGCTCATCCGAACTCAAGATTTACAGCTCCGGCAAAGAACTGCCCCTGCATTTCAGACGAGTTTGATAAGGGCAACGGAGTTCCGATTTCCGCTATTATATTCGGCGGCCGCCGTGCTAAGTGCGCTCCGCTTGTATATCAGTCGAAGGATTGGATCAACGGTGTGTTCGTAGGTTCTACAATGGCTTCCGAAACAACTGCGGCAGCAGCAGGTGCGGTAGGCGTTGTACGCCGTGACCCGATGGCTATGCTTCCGTTCTGCGGATACAATATGGGAGACTATTTCCAGCATTGGCTTGATATGGGCGTTAAGCTCGGCGATAAGGCTCCTAAGATATTCAATGTAAACTGGTTCCGTACCGACGACGAGGGCAACTTCGTATGGCCGGGATTCGGTGATAATATGCGTGTTCTCAACTGGATCATTGATCGTTGTGAGGGCAAGGCAGACGCTACCGAGACTGCTATCGGTTATGTACCGAAGCCGGAAGACATTGACCTTACAGACCTTGATATGGATATGGACACCTTAAAGAGTATCTTAAAGGTTGACAAGGATGTTTGGGAGAAAGAAGCTGCTGAGATTGAAGAGCATTACAAGAAGTTCGGCGACAAGCTGCCGCATGAGCTTAAGGAACAGCTTGAAAATCTTAAAGCAAACCTTGCAAAAATGTAACAGTCATAAAAATCCCCTAACGGTGAAAACCGTTAGGGGATTTTTTAAAGCTCTAAATTTATGATTCTGCCTGTCGGTGTATAAAGCCTGTATTTAACTCCGGCGGTATCAAACATTCGTTTTGATGCCAAAACACTGTCCGATTCGGAATATTTATCTGACATATAAACAACCTCGGCAATGCCAGACTGTATTATTGCTTTTGCACATTCGTTGCAGGGGAAAAGTGTGGAATAAACTGTGCAGCCTCTTACATTTCCGCTGTTGCAGTTTAAAATTGCATTAAGCTCTGCGTGGCATACGAAAAGATATTTTGAGGAGAGGGGAGAGCCGTCTCTGTCCCAAGGAAATTCATCGTCCGAGCAACAGCGTGGCATACCGTTATAACCCATAGAGAGTATACGCTTTTCGGAATTTACTATGCAAGCGCCTACCTGTGTTGACGGGTCTTTGCTTCGCATAGAGGAAAGTATGGCAATACTCATAAAGTATTCATCCCAGCTTAAATAATCGGTTCTTTTCAATATCGACACCTCATTCTTCTTTTAAAAATACAAATGCTGCCATAAGCATTATAACAGGAAATACAGATGATACGGCAAAGCCTGTATTAAGTCCTTTACTGTCTGCGATTATGCCGAGAAGCCACGGACCCACGCAACAGCCGATATCCCCGCACATTGCGAAAACGCTGAACATTACGGCGTCACCGTGCGGAAAGCTTTTTGCACCGGCAGAATATGTCCCCGGCCAAAAAAGACTGACCGCAAATCCGCAAAGCGCACATGCCGCCAAAGCAAAAAACGGTATTTTAACAAATGCCGCAACAAAATAGCACAGAGTACAAAGTAAACTCATAGAAATTACGGCTTTTCGAAAGGAAATTCTATCGGAGAACTTAGCGTAAATAATTCTGCCAAGTCCCATAAATACCGCAAACAGGCAGGGACCGGCGAGGTCGCCTATTACCTTTGAAACACCGAGCGCTTTTTGTGCGAACATTGAAGCCCATTCTGCCATTGCAATTTCGCAGGCTCCTGCGCAAAACATCATAATCATAAAAATTCGGAATTTTCTCGAACTTATAAGCTTTTTAAAGCTATCGGTCTTACTGTCCTCCGGCGGTTCTGCAAGCGGCACCTTAAGAAATGAAAATGCGTTGAAAAACGGTATTATTGCCCAAATGAGCGGTATGTATTGCCAGCCTTTATATCCGAATGTGTGGAGCAGCAGTGTGGTGCCTAAAGCGGTGACTGCCTGACCCCAGCAATAGAAAGAATGTAAGAGCGACATACTGCCGCTTTTGTTGCTTGACGGCAGCATTTCAATCATAGGACTTAGAATAACCTCCATAAGTCCGCTTGCAAAGGCGTAAACCACTATGGATATAACTATTCCCGTATACGGGTCGCTTGTAATATCAGGCATAAAGGAAAGCATTACAAGACCGAGTGCGGCAACCGCCTGACACATTACAGAAGCTTTCCTGTAACCGAGAACACCGACAATTTTAGGCGTCAGAATATCGGTTATAAGCTGAGTTACAAAGTTGAACATAATAAGTCTTCCGAGTTTTTCGTAGCCGATGCCGTAAATATCCTGCAGGGCAATAAAAAGTATCGGGAGAAAATTATTGACTATCGCCTGAACAAAATACCCTACATAGCAGGATATTTTTGTGGAGGTATAACTTTGGTTGTCACGCATTGTTTAACTCCGTTATTATATCGATAATTTGTTTGGGAGCAGATACTGTGTATTGAGCGCCGTTCTTCAACAGCTCTTCCTTTGTTCTGAAACCCCATAACACGCCTATCGGCAAAAGCCCTCCGTTCACTGCCGCCGCCATATCCATACCCGAATCACCGACAAGAGCGCAGAGGTCCGGAGTGAGTCCTATTTCCTTTACAACCTCAAGCGTAAGTGAAGGATTTGGCTTTGCAGGGTAGCCCTCACGCTTGCCGGCAACTGCGTCAAATGCGTTGCCGAAAAGCTTAGATACTACCTTTTCAGCCATTTCCTGCGCCTTATTTGAAATTACAGCGGTTTTAAGTCCGCTCTTTTTAATAAAATCGAGCAATTCCTTTATACCGTCATATGCACGAGTTTTGTCGTGATAATGCTCCCTGTAATGCTCCATAAATATATCAAGACATTTTTTCTGCATTTCAGGAGCTTTATTATCATCCGGTAATGCCCGTTCAATAAGTTTGGGAATACCGTCGCCGACAAAGTATTTGTATTCGCAAATATCATGCGGCGGAAAACCTAATACAGACAGAGCGTAATTGGTGCTGTCTGCTAAATCCTCAAGGGAATTTGCAAGCGTTCCATCCAAATCAAATAGTACAGCCTTTATCATATAGACACCTTGGAAAAATATTTCATATGATACAAAAAACCCCTTAGCTTTCGCTAAGGGTTATTTTTGCAGTTCAGATTGCTCTGGTAACATTTCCCGAGCGTAAGCAGCGGGTGCAAACATTGATACGACGCGGAGAACCGTTAACGATTGCCTTTACCTTTTTTACATTGGGCTTCCAGGTTCTGTTAGAGCGTCTGTGAGAATGAGAAACCTTAATACCGAAAGCAATTTCCTTGTTGCAGATATCACATTTAGCCATGGTCTGCACCTCCTTTTCTTTTGCCGGTAAATAAACCGGAACACATAGCAAATATTATAATAACAGATTATATGCCAAAAATCAAGCTTTTTTTTAAATAATAACACTTTTTCAGTGTTCACTGCGATTTGGACGGCGCATAAGGTCATTTGTGACATTTTTAACATCCTTGCCCTCATACAGAACGGCATAACATTCTTCAATTATGGGCATTTCAATATTATATTTTTTAGCCAAAGAATACGCCATATCGGTAGCATAATATCCTTCAACCGTTCCAACCTCTTCAAGCGCCTGTTTTATCGGAGTGCCGAGGCCGACCTTATGACCGAAACGGTTATTGCGGCTGTGTCTTGAAGTACAGGTAACAACCAAATCGCCGATACCCGTAAGCCCCGCAAATGTATATTCCTTAGCGCCCATGCAAACGCCGAGACGGGACATTTCCGCAAGACCTCTTGTAATAAGAGCGGCCTTTGTGTTGTCGCCCAGTCCCAAGCCGTCGCAAAATCCGGCGGCTATGGCTATGACATTTTTAAGCGCTCCGCCAAGCTCAACACCTATTAAATCGTCCGATGTGTAAACCCTGAGATTATCGCTTGACATTATGCTTTGCACTATTTGCGCCGAAACAGGGGAGTCGGACGCCGCCACTATGGAGGTCGGTATGCTTCTTGCAACCTCCTCGGCGTGTGACGGACCGGAAAGCACCGCAACCTTAGCATCGGGTATTTCTTCATGTATTACCTGGGAAAGTCTCAGCAAGGTTCCTTTTTCAAGTCCCTTTGAAACATTAACTACTATGCCGAAATTTTTTTGCTTTGCAAGCTGTGCCGCAACGCTCCTGATAACAGTGGAGGGTGTTGCAAGTATAGTTATTGCAGAGCCGTTTACCGCCGACATATCCGAGGTTATGTTTATGCCGTCAGGAAGCTTTATACCGCTTAAAAGGCGTTCGTTGCACCTTTTTTCCCTGAGCATTTTAACTTCTTCCTCAAACGGCGACCAAAGAGTGACGCTGTTGCCGCCGGAAAAAGCGGAAATTGCAAGAGCCATACCCCATCCGCCGGAGCCTAAAATAGTAATATCAGCCATCGCTATGCCTCCGAATCTTAATTTTCTTTTCTTCGCCCTTTATAAGGCGCTTTATATTATCCTTATGCTTTAAAAAAATTATAAGACCCATGGAAATGCTTAAAATTGCCGAAAGAAGTTTAAATTCAGTATAGTTGTAAAACACTATCGAAAGCGAAATAACCGTAACCGTAGCAATAAGCGAGCTTAAAGAGACTATCCTTGTAATAAGAACACAAAGTGCAAAAACCGTAAGACCGATTATTATTGCCTTAGGACAGCACACCGCATAAATACCTACGCTTACGGCAACGCCCTTGCCGCCCTTGAATTGGAAAAACGCAGGAAAAACATGACCTAACATACAAATAACGCCGCAAAGGTAAGCGCCGTAAAGCGGATGAGCATATGCTCCGGAATTATTCATAACATAGAAAAATACCGTTTTTCCTATATAACAGGCCACAAAACCTTTTAATGCATCGCAAACAAAGGTGAGTATTCCGGGCAACAGACCTGCGGTACGCATAACATTGGTTGTACCGGCGTTTCCGCTGCCTAATTTTCTCACATCCTTTTTTAAAAAGGCGTTTGCAAATATAACGGCAAAATTAATACTGCCGAGCAGATATGCCGCAATTACGGCGGCAACACATAAAAGCCACATTATTTTTCGCCCCTTTCACGAATTACAAACCTTACCGGCGTACCTTCAAGACCGAAGGTGGAGCGTATCTGATTTTCAAGATAACGCTGGTAAGAAAAATGGAAAAGCTCAGCCTTATTGCAAAAGCAAACAAATGTAGGCGGCTTTGTCGAAGCCTGTGTCATATAGTAGATTTTAAGCCGCTTTCCCTTATCTGTGGGGGGCTGAACACGGGCGGTAGCGTCTGCTAAAATATCGTTGAGCATACCGGTTGAAATACGCATGGTGTTTTGCTCGTTGACATATTTTATGAGTTCAAAAAGGCGGTCTATACGCTGACCTGTTTTTGCCGATATAAAAATAATGGGGGCATAGGACATAAATGAAAAATCCTTCATAAGTGATTTTCTTGTACCGTCCATTGTTCTGCCGTCCTTTTCAACGGCGTCCCACTTATTTACCGCAATAATGCAAGCCTTACCCTGTTCGAGTGCAAGCCCTGCGACCTTTGAGTCATGTTCGGTAAAGCCTTCCTTACCGTCAATCATAATAACGCAGACATCGGCCCTTTCAATAGCCATTTGCGCACGCAAAATACTGTATTTTTCAATTTTATCGTCTACTCGGCTTTTTCTGCGAAGTCCTGCGGTATCGATAAAATTGTATTTTACGCCGTCACGCTCTACTGCTGTATCGATGGCATCCCTTGTAGTACCGGCTATGTCTGATACAATAGAACGCTCTTCACCCGAGATTTTGTTTATAAGCGAGGATTTTCCGGCATTAGGCTTTCCGATTACGGCAACATTTATAACATCCTCGTCTTCATCGTCGAATTCGCTTTCCGGTATATGACCGATTACGGCGTCAAGCAAATCGCCTGTACCGTGGCCGTGAACCGAGGAAACAGGAATTGGGTCGCCTATTCCGAGATTATAAAACTCATATATTTCGGCAGGGGGTTCGCCTATCCCGTCGCACTTATTTACGCAAAGTACAACCGGCTTGCCGCTTTTCTGAAGCATTGAGGCAATTTCAGAGTCCGCCGCAGTTACGCCCGACTGCATATCCGTAACGAATATTATAGCCGACGCCGTGTCTATTGCAAGCTGTGCCTGAGCCCGCATACCCGAAAGTATAACATCGCCGTTATCGGGTTCTATTCCTCCGGTATCGACAAGCATAAATTTTTTACCGAGCCATTCCGCATCGCCGTAAATACGGTCACGGGTGACTCCCGGGGTATCGTCCACTATGGAAAGCCGTTTCCCTATAAGCTTATTGAACAATGTGGATTTACCGACATTAGGCCGTCCAACCACAGCAACTACCGGTTTTGCCATAATATGCTCCTCCTTATCAATTTAAAAAACAGAGGAGGATTAACTCCCCCTCTGCCCCTCGTACGAAGATAGTGCAGTAAAATTACTCGCCGACCTTAACTACCTCACGTCCATCGTAATGGCCGCAGGCAGAGCAAAGTCTGTGCGGACGCTTATATTCACCGCAGTTTGAGCATTTAACCAGTGTGGGAGCGTTAAGCTTCCAAAGGTTGTTTCTTCTCTTATCTCTTCTTGCCTTAGAGGTCTTTCTCTTTGGTACTGCCACTTTGAGCACCTCCTTATAATAGTAAACTGATTATCAGTTATTAAGCAGTTCGGCTAAAGCCGAAAGTCTCGGATCTATCTCTTTTTCGGGACAGCCGCATTTGCCATCATTGAGATTCTTGCCGCATTTCGGGCAAATTCCCTTACAGTCTTCCTTACAAAGATGTTTCATCGGAAGACTTACAATAACCTCTGAATACAAAAGCTCGTCCAAATCAAGCTTCATATCGGGAACCGTAAGGATGCTGTCGCTCTCCTCGCCCTCAATGGAAACAGCAAGAGACTTATTAAGTCTTATTGTATGCGTGCGTGCGGTTTCTGCACCGCAACGGTCACACGGAGCGTCGTATTCGTATGTTATTACTGCGTCAAGCACAACAAGGCTTGCTTTGTTGGAAACAGTACCGCTTACGGTCACGGGTTTTTTGAGCGGATAAATGCCCGATACCTCAGTGGAGCTTAAATCCAACGAATACTCAATCGGCAGGGAGCTGTTATCGGTTGCAAAGATATGTTTTAAATCGATAAGCATTTTCCCACCTCAATCGTCACAAAGTATATTATATCTTTATGTTTACTCTTTGTCAAGATTTTATTTGAAAAAATACCGCATTTAAGAGGAAACGGGAATTTTAACTTTTTGTTAAACTTGTTAATGTTAAGTTCATTTATTGATGAAATTGTTTTAATAGACTTTAATCAGAATAAAAAGGAGATGAATTTAATGTTCCAAACGGTTTTTAAAAGATATGAAAAGAAGTATATCTTGAACAGCGAACAGTACAAATGCGTTAAGGATTTACTTTCGTACAATACCGTACCCGATGAGTACGGAGAAAGCCTTGTTTGCAATATATATTATGATACACCTGACAGTCTTCTTATACGCCGCTCGCTTGAAAAACCGGTATATAAAGAAAAATTCAGGATAAGAACATACGGAGTGCCAAAGGACCACAGCGTCTGCTTTGCGGAGCTTAAGAAAAAATACAAAGGTATAGTCTATAAAAGACGCCTTGAAACCGACTATAAAAATGCAATTCTTTATATGAACGGCGGGGAAAACAATATTTGCGATTCTCAAATAAAAAAGGAAATAGATTATTTTAAGAATTTCTACGGTGTCCTTGTTCCGAAGGTTTGTTTGTTTTATAAGCGCACGGCGTATTATGACAGGGAAGACCGCAATTTAAGATTTACCTTTGATAGCGATATAATATACCGTGACTGTGATTTGGAGCTTAAAAACGGTGTTTACGGTGAAAGACTGCTTGAAAACGGTTTGTACCTTATGGAGGTAAAAACCGCCGGAGCAATGCCTGCTGAGTTTACAAGACTTTTGTCTGAATTACAAATCTATCCTGCCTCCTTTTCAAAATACGGGACGGCATATAAAAGCATAACGGAAGAAAAAAAGCAATTATTAAAAGGAGAGGATTATTGATATGCACCCCAAAAGTTAGACACTTTTGGAGGTGCATATTTTTATGGAAAAAACAAGAAGAATAAACAAAAAATATAGTGCAGAATTTAAAATGGGTGTTATAATGGATATGCGAGAACACCAT
>JAFOYI010000068.1 GCA_017391425.1 Clostridia bacterium
ACCTTGTTTGTGCGGTTTTATTTTTGGAAAATGCTCGTAAATGCTTGATAATCCTTGAGAATTCCCGGTTTCTGCCGAATCCCCACAATGAAACCGATTGAGTGATAAGACTCGGAAAAATGGCTTAAAATAAGGATTTTTGGGTGTTAGGGATAACAGTTTACTACACCTACTACACCTTTACTACACCCAAATGCACATGGAAATGCACAAGTATTTTTTATTAGAGTTATAACAAGCATGAAATGAGCACCGTGGTTTTTTGACACGGTGCTCAAATTATATCTATGAATATTAGTTTTATTTGGATTTGAATTTTCTGAAAGACTCTATTGAATTTTTCAGAAACTCTGCAAGAATCATTTGCTCTTGCGGTGTGCATTTTGAAAGAACATCTTCAAGCATTTTTACGGAGATATGAGAATTTTTAATTAAACTGCCGCAAACCAATTCATCAAGGGTTACTTCCAGTGCATTAGCAATATTCATCAAAGTCGGCAGACTGACTTTTGTAGCCGCTCTTTCGATATGCGATAAATTTGACGGTTCTATTCCGGCTTTTTCTGCGAGAGCCGCCTGTGTTAAATTTGCTCTTGTTCTTGCTTCTCTGATACGCTCACCTATTGCAATATAATCAATTTCCATAATCCATACTCCAATAACAAAATTACTCTTATATACTGTATATCCTATTAGGATATGATAAAATAACGTATGCACCCATTCGGATATATACGTTATATATAAAGGTTTGGAGATGTTTGAAATTCGGATATCGTTGTTACCTATGTATGCCATTCAAGCGGCGGTGCGGCAAAATTCAAAGAGATTGCCGAAAGACGAGGCAAACAGGTTATCAATCTTATTTAAAGTGAATTTTCACAGAAAAATCACTTTTGTGAATGAAAAGTAAAAAAACAGCACCGTCCGATGCAAAAGGGCGGTGCTGTTGAAGCTTTACGGGGAAAGCGCATTGATAAAAACGTGACGGTTAAATCAGAACATAACGGTTTCGCCGGGGTTTACCTTTACGGTTTCTTTATTGCAGCTGAACCAAACGGGTATGGCGGAGGGGTTGTATACCTTGTGTCCGTCGGCGCTGAAAATCAGGCGGTTATATGCCATAACGTAATCGTATATATCAATGTTTACGGCGTACCAGATGTTGTCACGTCCGCCCATTTTTTCGGCAAATTTTTCTATTATATCCCAATTGTCCTTATCGTCAAACTCATAGGTATGCCCCCAAAGGTAGAAAAGCTTCGGGCGGCAGTAGCGGTCATCTTCAAGGAAGCTGTCGCAGTACTCGAAAAGTCGGGCATCTTTGTGGTGGCATGTCGGGTTGAGCCGCAACCAGTCGGACGGTATCTTAAAGCCGCCGGTGGCTTTTGCGGTGCGGGAATAGGCAATACCGTTAAGCCGCAACAGTTCCACCACGTCATCACTGTATGTTCCGAACGGATATGCCATACCTCGGCAGACCGTACCGAACAGCTCTTCAATTTTTTTGCGGTCGCTGATTATTTCCTGATTGGCGATATGGGTGGGCAGTTCTTCAAGAAACGGGTGCGAAACGGCGTGAACGGCAACCTCGTGCCCGGAATCCGAATAAAGCTCAAGCGCCTGCTTTTCGGAAAGACGGCCTCTTTTTTCGGCATCGGTTTCCGAAAAACAACCGGTGTTGATGTTGAAGGTGCATTTCAGTCCGTATTTATCGATGATACGCATAAAACGGATATCCTGAAACACGCCGTCATCATAGCTTAAGGTAAGTGCTTTTTGTTTGCCTTCGGGAAATAGCATAAAAATATTCATAACAAGTCAACTCCTTTGATTTAAGTATAACATTTTATGTGAAAATAGCAAAAAAAATGTTGCAAAATTTTTCCGTTTGTGGTAGCATTAGATTATTTTCGTAAGGAGCAATGCTATGAAACGGTTAATTTCAGTAATGTTGGCAATTATCTTTATTGTCACCGCACTGCCGCTGCCTGCCGTGGCAGGGAGTGCGACCGCTGTTTCGGGGGGCAACCTCGGTGGACGGCGGAACGGTCTGTGAAGGAATATCCTGGTCTTTGGACGGAGACGGTATTCTTTCGGTAAACGGTACCGGTGAGATACCGGGTTATGAGCCGGTAAGGAACGACATTGCCAACCCGGCAGTAAAATTATTTGCGCAGTTTTTCGGGGGTGATTCCACTGCTGCGAATGTGGGAATTACTTCTGTGGCCCCGTGGGGCGAGTATAACACGCAGATAAAGGAAATAAGGATTTCCGAGGGTATCACCTCTATCGGCGATTATGCTTTTGTCGGCAGTTATGCCGAAAAAATTTCCCTGCCCGAAACACTGACACATATAGGTGGCGTCAGCTTCGGAATGTGTCCCTGTCTTGAAGAGCTTGCCATTCCGGGTAATGTAAACAGCATTGATTATCTGGCGTTCATTGCCTGTTTGGCGCTTAAAAAGCTGAAATTCTGTGAGGGGGTTGAAACCGTACCCACCACTTCGTTCAACTACTGTGTCGGCTTAAAGGAAATTGAGTTTGCCGATACCGTTACCACTATCGGAAATTCGGCGTTTGTCGGCTGTTACGGATTGAACATACTTGTTCTCGGCGACGGTATTGAAACGGTGGAACCGTGGGCATTTTCCGGCTGTTCGTCACTTGTAAGCGTAACACTCGGCAAAAACCTTAAATCCATAGGTGCCGGCGCTTTCAATGACAGTATGAAGCTTGTTGAGGTAATAAATCATTCTTCTCTCGAAATCAATGCCGGAAGTGAGGATTTCGGCGGTGTGGCACTTGCCGCTTATGAGGCATTACCGAAGGCGAAAGCCGTATAGTTGCGACCGAAGATGCTTTGTTCTATACCTTTGACGGAATGAATATGTATCTTGCCTATACGGGCGATGCCGAAGATTACACCATGCCCGAAAGCTATAACGGCGATGACTACTATATTATGCCGATGGCTTTTGTATTTAATAACACCTTAAAGAAAATAACCGTTCCCGATACCGTAACAGCAATCGGTGAAACGGCATTTGCCTATTGCGATGCGCTTACCGAGATAGTTCTTCACGATAATCTGTCAGAGCTGGGATACGGTGTATTCGGTGACTGCGAATCACTGAAAAAGGTAAATATTCCGAGTGGCATCAGTGAAATTCCGATGGCGGCGTTTTTGTTGTGTTCTTCGCTTGAAGAAATCGTGATACCTGAAAATATCACCAAAATATGCGACCAGGCATTTTACGGATGTACCGGTTTAAAGACGGTAACACTTTCCGAAGGTCTTCTCAGCATCAGCTCCGAAGCGTTTTTCGGCTGCGGTTTGCTTGGAAATCTTGCCCTGCCGAAAACGGTAAATGAAATCGGTGGTAATGCTTTTGTGGGCTGTAGCAGCATCAAGCTTATCTGCTACGGCGGCACCTATGCCGCAAGCTATGCCGAAGACAATGGAATTCCGTACGAGCTGATACATAACTATACCGGCATTAAAATCGGCAGAGTGCCTTATAAAACGGTATACCCCGTAGGCGGAACGCTTGATACCACCGGTCTTGTTATTTGCGTTTCGGAAAGCGGCGTTCCGGATTACAATATTGAAAGCGGTTTTACGGTAGGAAGCTATGATTTTTCCACTGTGGGCGAAAAAACAATAACCGTAAGCTTAGGCGGTTATCAGGCAAACTTTAAGGTAACGGTATCGGCGACTCAAAAATAAAGGTAGGGCTTGAGGCAACCGGTCATTACAGTTACAACCTTCTCGGGTTTCTTCTTGACAACAGTCTTCCCACCTATGTCATAAACCCTCTGCATACCAACCTTTACCGTAAGAGCCAATCTCTTAGAAAAACCAAGACTGACCGTGTGGATGCAAGAACGATTGCTTCTATGCTAATGTCTGATGTGAGCCTCAAGCCCTACACAAACATAGCATACCACAATTCCGAGTTAAAGTCACTAACAAGATACAGATTTGACAAGGTAAAAGAACGAGCCGCATTAAAATCTTCTGTTGCAAGATTAGTCAATATCCTATTTCCCGAATTGGAAAAGTTACTGCCGACTTTACACACAGCCTCATCTTATGCATTGTTAAGCGAACTGCCAAGCGCAAAGCACATTGCCGAAGTACATCTTACTCACCTTACAAATTTGCTTTATGTTGCTTCTAAAGGTCGTTACTCCAAAGACAAAGCTATTCAAATTCGTGAAGCCGCAAGAAATTCCATCGGTACATATATGCCTGCTAAAGCTTTGGAACTCAAGCACACCATTAAACTCATTAAAGAATTTAATAACGAGATTGCTGAAATTGAATCCGAAATTCAATCCATAATGGATAAGATTGATTCACCTATTACAACTATTCCGGGCATTAGCCTGCGCATGGGTGCAATGATTATTGCTGAGATTGGCGATTTTAACAACTTTGATTCGCCTGATAAAATTTTAGCTTTTGCAGGTCTTTCACCGTCTACTTACCAATCCGGCCAGCTTAACAACTGCTATGCCCACATGGAAAAGCGTGGCTCCCGTTATTTGCGATACGCTCTTTTCAATGCAGCCAAGCTTGTTTGCTACTGGAATCCTTTATTCGCCGATTATCTTGCCAAAAAGCGTTCCGAGGGTAAACATTACAATGTTGCAATCTCACACGCTGCCAAGAAATTAGTCCGCCTTATTTTTGCTTTGCAAAAGTCCGGTAAACCTTACATAGCTAATTCTTGATTTCACTAATTGTTTGAAATTAGGCGTCTTTGACGCCTGTTTCGTTATGCCTTTTTTGCCGTCACTCAATTCACAACAGTTTTTGATTTTTAGACTTGACTTTTAATAGTTAGTCTTTCAGATTTTGAATTTTTTATATCTTAATTCTTATCTGAAAGGCTTTCTCTTATTCAGCTTTTACACAAAATTTTCGGCGCTCTCTTATAGAAAAACAGTGCCCTAAGCTTTAGGACACTGTTTTTATGTACTGTACTGTATTAAGCTTCTTCCGAACCGTCCTCGGGCATATCCCAGTTGTGCCAAACTGCCTGAACATCATCATTTTCTTCAAGCATATCTATAAGCTTTTCCATTTTGGCACAGGTTTCTTCATCTTCAATAGTTGTCATAGTCTGGGGAATATACTCTACTTCGGCTGATATAAAGGTATAACCCTTTGCCTCAAGCGCATCACGCACAGTACCCAATTCATTGGCGTCGGTGGAAATTTCAAACACA
>JAFOYI010000069.1 GCA_017391425.1 Clostridia bacterium
GCCGCAGTGACAATAACAAAATAAAGCGTCGGAAAAAACAAAAATCTTCTCTTTGTAAGCTTGCTTCGGTTTGCGTGTAACAGTCTGCCGTCAGGTGTTAAAAAAGGAAAATACGCCTGAAATTGGCGTTTAATAGTACCTCGCCGCTCGGACGGAACCAAAACCGCCGTTTCGCTTTTAGAATTTCCGTAGCCCCCTACGCTGACCTTCATTGCATATCGCTTAAAAATCCGCATAAGCGGAGTCTGATCTATGACAACATCATTGACAGAGGATTTTTTAAAAGAGGTTCTGTTCCTTACGAAAAATCCGGAGCGCACCTCGATTTTGTCCCTTTCAAGAAAAAGCTTGAAATTAATATACCTTAAAAAGGAATAAACAAAACCGAAAGCATAGCTTAAAAGCAAAATAAGGGTAATTGCATTGACAATCGGCGGAAAAGGAGACTTAACCTGATCCGAAACACTGTTAATCTCATCAAAAAGTATATTGTTAAGCGCAATGCCGAGCAGTTTGCCGGCTTTATTTATAATCGGCACCCCGACTATCATACCGGTAACCGCCGAAGAAGTTGTTGCCGCCATAACCGCAACCTTTAAAACCGAAAACTTTACTGCGGTGTAATCGTTTTTTCCGTACAACACTTCCGAAACCGCATTACTGTCCTTAACGCTTAATTTGAATTTGAAATCGGTTTTGCCTTTTTTCCCTGCCTCGGTATTTACGCAGTAGGTAACTGCTCCGAGTACTGCGTCAAATATATTTTGCACCGTTTGTACGGACGCAAGCTTGGAAACAGAAATATAAGAAACCTTTTTTATAAATATACCGTCTGTTATTTTAACTCCGCTTTTGCCGCAAACTATGGAAAAAGAGCGGAATTTTAAATACCCGATAAGCAAAACGGCAAGTAAAGCAACCGCCTCCATTGCGAGAACTCCCGTTGCCCGTCTGTAAAAAATATACTGAATTATACCCTTTATAAGCGGAATAACAAGAACAAACAAAAAGGGCTTCATATAGTTTAAAATCATAAAAGGATGCGCTTTGAACTGCCTTCTCATTACGGCTCCTTTCCGGTTACGGCATTTATAAACCGCTGTGTATCTGCCGCCGCAAGCTCCGGAATTAACACACTGCTCCGTGCCGCCTTAAGGCTTAAAGCGGAAAGCCCCATTGTTTTGGCAAGCGGCGTTGAAATGCTCTGAACATAAACAAGTCTGGAAAAGGGCATAATATGGCAGGTTTTGATTATTACGCCTCTGTTTACAATAATAGCTCCGTTGGAAAATGAAACAGAATAGCTTTCATAAAAGGCAGGGACATACCAAAATACAGCCGCAGCAAATAACACAATAAATACTGCGCCTGCCGCTGTAAACCATAATGAAACGGAAGATAACGCAAACATAACCGCTATCGGAATAAAGCCGATAGCCGCAATTCTTATTTGCCACAAAAGCTTTGTTTTTTTCGGAAGCGAGCTTTCGTTCATTATTTTCCCTCCGTTTTGGTTTACATAACATCATTTTTCAGACTTTATCAAATCCCAATAAGCCTTATATTTTTGTTCGGTTTTGTTGTTGCCGTACTCATAATACCGTCTGTCCTTGAGTGCGTCGGGCAGGTACTGTTGGTTTACATAATGATTTGGATAATTGTGCGGATATTTATAGTTTTGACCCTTAACCTCGGCGTCTTCGCCGTCATAATGCTTGTTTTGGAGCTGACGGGGAATACTTCCGCCTATTCCCTTTTCTATATCGGCCATAGCGGAATTAATCGCATTATACGCCGAATTGGATTTAGGACTTGTCGCCACCAGTACAACGGCGTCGGCAAGCGGTATTCTCGCTTCGGGCAGACCAACGGACTCGGCAATATCAACCGCCGCCTTAACTATGGGAATAATCTGCGGATAGGCAAGCCCCACATCTTCGCAGGCGCACACCATAAGCCTGCGGCAGGCACTCGGCAGGTCTCCTGCGGCAAGCAGTCTGCCTAAATAATAAACAGCGGCGTCGGGGTCGGAGCCACGCATTGATTTCTGATAAGCCGAAATAATATCGTAATGCTCGTCGCCCTCACGGTCATATCTTACGGAGCCGGAGGCTAAAATTTCCTCCACCGTTTGGTCGGATATTTCGATTTTTTCCTCAGTTTCGCTTGTAAGCACGCAAAGCTCCAGCATATTAAGCGCCCGCCGTACATCGCCTGCCGCCGCAAGACACAGCTTTTTAAGAGAAGCTTCCGTTATTATAATATTTTTGCTTTTTTCCTTTTCGATTACCCTCACGGCACGGTTTACCGCCTCGCCCACATCGGCAGGTGAAAGCTGTTTAAACTCGAAAACCGTAGAGCGGCTTAAAATAGCGTTGTAAACATAAAAATACGGGTTTTCGGTAGTGGCGGCTATCAGTGTTATGTCGCCGTTTTCTATATATGAAAGCAAAATTTGTTGTTGCTTTTTATTAAAATACTGTATCTCGTCAAGATAAAGAAGTATTCCGCCCTGCGCCTCTATTGTGCCGATAGTATTTATTATTTCCTTAATATCGGAGGTAGAAGCGGTTGTGGCATTAAGATAATGCAGTTTTTTTCCGCAGGTTGACGCAATAATATTCGCAACCGTGGTTTTTCCCACTCCCGACGGCCCGTAAAATATAAGGTTAGGCACATTTCCGGAATCGATTATCCGCCTCAGTACCTTTCCCTCTGACAAAAGGTGCTTTTGACCGGCTACTTCTTCGATTTTTTGAGGTCTTAATCTGTCCGCTAAGGGAGAATTCATACTGCACCTCCGAAATTTTCAATCAAATACATTATACAATGCTTTTATGATTTTTTCAACTCATTAAAATACTCCGATTATCATAAGCTTTAATTAAGGGAGTGTAATTTAATTGAAAAAGACATTATTTATCAAAAACGCCCTGATACTGACCGTTTCTTCCCTTATTCTGCGCTTTGTGGGGATAATATTCAAGGTATGGCTTGCAAAGCTTATCGGTTCTGAAGGCATAGGTCTTTATCAGCTCGTTTTCAGCGTGTATATGCTTGCCTCAACCTTTGCGGCAAGCGGAATTTGTACGGCGGTTACACGGCTTATCGCCGAAGAGCTTGCGGTGGGTACCAAAAAGGGCGCCGTAAAAATTATGCGGCGGTCTGTTGAGCTTACCTTGATAATTGCCGCCGCCACCGTTATTACGGTGTTTTTCGGAGCGGAATTTATCGCAATACGGTTTTTAGGTGATCTACGTGCCGTTCCGGCGCTTAAAATTCTTCCGCTTTCCCTGCCGTTTATGGGGGTTACATCCTGCTTAAGAGGTTATTTTATCGCAAGGCGCAAAATAACGCCGAATGCCGTATCACAGCTGTTTGAACAGGCAGTGAGAATAATACTTGTAGTCATTTTGGTTAAAAGCTTTTATCGCAAGGGACTTGCGGCGTGCTGCGGAGCCGTTCTTTTTGCCGACAGTGCGGCGGAAATCTGTTCTTTCCTGCTTTTGTGGATAATTTGGGTGTTTGATTCGAAAAAGCTTAAAATTAAAGCCGCAAATCCACGCCCTATGCAGCCTGCCGTTAAAAGAATTTTCCATATTGCACTGCCGATTACATCAGGCAGATACCTTAATACTGCGCTAAGAACCGCCGAAAATATACTTGTCCCCAAAAACCTTGCAAAATACCCGTTTGGGGGCAGTAATGCGCTTTCGCAATTCGGTATGATAAAAGGCATGGCACTGCCGATTTTATTCTTTCCGTCCACCCTTTTAAATTCGGTATCGACATTGCTTATTCCCGAAATCTCCGAAGCAAGCGCAAAAAATCAAAAATGGCTTGTTAAAAGCGCAACCGGAAATGTTTTAAAGCTAACGGCACTGGTTTCTTTTATATTTGCGGCTGTTTTTTTCTGTGCCGGCAGGGAAATCGGAATGTTAATTTACAAGGACGAGGCTGTTGGAGAGCTTTTAAGAGCGCTGTCGCCCATAGTACCGCTTATGTATCTTGACAGCATTTCCGACGGAATTTTAAAGGGACTCGACCAACAGGCATTTTCATTCCGCACGGCAATAACCGATTCCGTAATCAGGATAGTTTTGATTTTGCTTTTACTGCCGATATTCGGTCTTAGGGGATTTATATGGATAATGTATTTTTCAAATGCGCTTACCTGCGGTTTGAATGTCGGAAGACTTTTAAAGGTAAGCCGTGCAAGACTCTCCTTTCTCAAAGAAGTTTTCTTACCGCTTGGCTGTGCCTTTATTATCGCACTTACTGCCGAAACGGTGCTTAAAAAACTCGTATCGGGGAATTTGGTTTACATAATACTTATTTGTGCGGTTTCACTGCCGATTTACCTGATTTTTTTAATGCTTTTCGGTATTTTAAAGCTCGAAGATATTCGAAATTTTACCAAAAAAAGGTAAAATCGGTTTTCAGCCGTTTAAAAATACCCTCTGTGTACAGGTGTACACGGAGGGTATTTTTGATTGTCTTACAGGGAAAGGTTTTTGTCCCTTATTTTTTTAAAAAAATCCTGCATTACGGCGGTACATTCTTCTTCCATTATTCCGCCGTAAATTTCCGGTTTATGATTGTAAGGATAATCGCAGAGATTTACCACACTGTCGATACTTCCGGCTTTACTGTCGTATGCACCGAAAACAAGGGTTTTAATTCTTGAATTGATTATTGCACCGGCGCACATCGGGCAAGGCTCAAGCGTAACATAAAGCTCGCACCCGTCAAGCCGCCAGGAATTTAATTTTTTGCACGCAATATCAATTACCTCAATCTCGGCATGGGAAAGTGCGTTTTGCCTTTCCTCCCTCATATTCCGTGAGGACGCTATAATTTCGCCGTCCTTTACGATAACAGCACCAACCGGTACTTCGCCTTTTTCTGCGGCCTCCCTTGCAAGTGCAAGCGCCGCCGACATAAATTTACTGTTCATTATTACTTTACAACACAAAATACCGGACAGACTCGAAAATGCTGATAACAATAAAAATTATGATTGTCGGAGCAGAGAAAAACCATTTCATTTTTTTTGAAAATTTGCTTTCGGTATCGGCAGGCTTAAGAGAGAAAAATTCCTTTTGATCTTTAATAAACAAAAGCGATACAATTCCCGCAAGCATAAGAGCTGTTAAAAGCAACGAATAAATAACATTCTGTGCCGACTGTGAAACCGAGCCGAAGAAATAGGTAAAAGCAACCGAAATGAAGTTATTAAAGCCGTGAATTGCCATCGGAATTAAAATCGAATCGGATTTTACGGCAATAAATCCTAAAATTATGCCGATTATAAATGCAAACGGAATTTGCTCAAAGTTACCGTGCATAAGTCCGAAAATTATTGCCGATACAAGGATTGCAAAGCCGTCTCCGAATTTTCTAAGCGACCCCAAAACAATTCCCCTGAGGGCAAATTCTTCAACCAATGCAGGCACAACGACTGTTGACAGAAAGGCAAGGCAAAATCCGAAAAACCCGTCAGGGCTTTTGCCGAAATCAACATTATAGTTTATTCCGAAGCTTTCGAAAATACTGCCGGCTTTTGAGGTTGCAACATTTGCAAAGGCGCAAAATGCGGCGCCTAAAAAGAAAAGCGGCAATGCAGCTGACTTTTTTGGAATCTTAAATGAAATTAAGTCGCCTATTCTTTCACCGAATGATTTAAAAATGATAATAAACGGAACGGTAAAAAACAAAACAGACAAAGCTATTTGCGCCACCTGAAGCGCCGCCGGCTCGGTAATAATTTACTGTGCCTTTAAAATTGTAAAGCCGAGCCTTTTCATAACAAAATAATATGCCGCCGCCCAGAAAAAAGATATAAAAGACTGAATGATAAGCGAAAGTCCTATCATCAATCCGCTTTTTCTTATACCTTTCTTTTCCTCAAAGGTTTTAGGGGTAAAACCGTAGGGTACAAAGGTAACATAACCGGAAGGCGGAGCATACGAAACTCCGGGAGTTTCGTACTGCGGTGCCGAATTTTCAGTTTGAGAACTGTTAAAATTTTCATTCTCCATAATTTACACCTACTTTAAAAATATTATCCTCTGTACCCCTGAAATCTATTCCTCTGACTGATTTTCTTCAGCCGTTCCGGCGTCTGCGTCGGGTGTTTCGGGTAAAACGGTCGGTTCTTCGTCGCTGTGTTCGGCAACGGCTACCGAAAGTATCTTTTCACCCTCGCCCACCTTCATAACCCTAACGCCCTTTGCAGGACGGGCAAAGGTGGAAATATCACCCGAGTATATTCTTATAATTATTCCGTTTGAGGCTATCATTATAATATCCTCATCACCTGTAACGGCAAGTGCCGCCGCAACATCACCGTACTTTTCAACACGGTAGTTTGTAAGACCCTTACCGCTGCGAGACTGCAGTCGGTAATCGCTTATCGGGCTTATTCTGCCGTAGCCTGTTTCGGTAATGGTTAAAAGCTTGGTATTTTCATCGGTTATTTCCATTGAAACAACATAATCTTCGGGCTTCATTGTAATAGCCTTAACACCTCTGGCTCCTCTGCCCATAGCACGAACCTGATTTTCGTTAAACTGAATTGCCATACCCTTTTTGGTTGCGATAAACAGGTTATCGTTTCCGTCGGTCATTTTAACGAATGTGAGCTCGTCGTCATCGTCAATGGAAATTGCGATTATACCGGTCTTTCTCGTATGCTTAAACTCCGAAAGCTTTGTACGCTTGATAATACCCTTCTTTGTAACCATAGTTATGAATTTTTCTTCATCAAGCTCGGAAGCTGGGAGTATAATGGTTATTTTTTCATCAGCCATTAAGGGCAGAATATTTACAATATTCATTCCCTTAGATGTACGGCTGCCCTCGGGTATTTCATACGCTTTAATGCGGTACATTCTGCCGAGGTTTGAGAACAGCATTATATAATCGTGTGAAGAGCAGACAAACATATTTTCAACCGTATCGTCTTCCCTTGTAGTCATACCGGTAATTCCCCTGCCGCCACGGTGCTGAACATTATAGATATCGGCAGGCAAACGCTTAATAAAGCCGTTTTGCGTTTTGGTAAGCACGCACTGCTCCTCGGGAATAAGGTCTTGAATATCAACCTCGCCGGCAACATCGGTAATTTCCGTGCGGCGGTCGTCTGAAAACTTATCACGCAAGTTTAACGCCTCGGTCTTTACTATATCGAGTATACGCTCGTGGCTTGCTAAAATTGCCTCGCACTCTTTAATGAAGTCCAGCTTTTCCTGCAATTCATCAAGAATTTTCTGCTTTTCAAGACCTGAAAGCTTACCTAACTGCATTTGTACTATTGCGGTGGTTTGAATATCGTCAAGCCCGAAGCGGTCGGACAAAGCCTGCTTACTTTCGGGTATTGTTTTGCTTGCACGGATTATTTTAATAACCTCGTCAATAAAATCAAGCGCTACCTTTAAACCCTCTAAAATATGCGCTCTTTCCTCTGCCTTGCGCTTATCGTAAGCGGTACGGCGGCGGATAATATCACACTGGAAGTCTATGCAGTTTTGCAACATATCCTTAAGTGTCAGTATCTGCGGCTTGCCGTTTACTATTGCAAGCAGAATAGCGCCTATCGTAGTCTGCAAAGCGGTATTTTTATACAGCTTATTAAGTACAACCTGCGGATTAGCGTCCTTCTTTAAATCAACGATAATTCTGATACCGCCGTCACGCTTTGAGGAGTAGTCCACAACATCCTCTATACCCTCGATTTTCTTGTCCGCCGCCTGGTCATAAATTGCCTTAACAAGTTCTTTCTTACGCACCTTGTAGGGAATTTCGGTTATAACTATGCGGTACTTTCCGTTTTTGGTTTCTTCAATTTCGGCTTTTCCTCTAAGGGTTATTTTGCCCCTGCCCGTAGCGTAAGCCGTACGGATACCGCTTCTGCCCATAATAATACCGCCGGTCGGGAAGTCAGGTCCCTTAATATACTGGCAGATTTCCTGCAAATCAGCCTCGGGGTTATCGATAAGGGCGCACATACCGTCAATTACCTCGCCCAGATTGTGGGGTGGAATTTCGGTTGCCATACCTACGGCTATACCCGAAGATCCGTTTACTAACAGCTGCGGAAATCTGAC
>JAFOYI010000070.1 GCA_017391425.1 Clostridia bacterium
CAATACTCGGTTTTTTTGTTTTCGGCGATATACCCGACTTATTAAGTGTTTTGGGATATATTTTAATATGCGGATCGGGAGTTGCAATGTTCTTTTACAACACAAAAAAGGCGGGGAATTAACCTGCGCTTACAGTCTGTCGATAAATCCTGCTTTTATTTTATGCTGTCAAGCTTTGAAGTGTCTGCTATAACTATAAGTTTCATTTCTTTTGTAAGCGGAAGCTGTGGATCTATCGAGGTATCCACATTGGCTGCGCTTTTTATTGCTACTATGTTAATTGAATATTTCTTTCTAAGGTCAAGAGCCGCCGGACTTTTTCCTACCCATTCATCTCTCACATCAAGCTCCGCCATAGATATATTGTCGGAAAGCTCTACTAAATCTATAAATCCGGAGCTTAACAAATTCTTTGCCAGCCGTTTTCCGGACTCCTTTTCGGGGATAATCACCTTATCGGCACCGATTTTTTCGTAAATCTTGCGGTGAATGTCGTTTGCACATTTCGTAATAACGGTTTTTACTCCTGCTTCCTTACAAAGAATGGTAGCCATTACGCTTGCTTCAAGATTACCGGCGATGGCAATTATTACAGTGTCTATGTTTGCTATACCGAGGCGCTTTATTACTTCGGGATCTGTAACATCTGCACATTTGCAGATCGGTAATTCTGCGGCGGCGTCGGTTACTGTTTCGTCGTCTATATCTATTGCCAAAACCTCGGCACCGCCGGCTGTAAGCTCGGTTGCTACCGCCAGTCCGTACCGTCCGAGACCGAAAACGGCATATGTTTTTTTCATAATTTTATTCTCCTATCCTACACTTATTTCTTCAAAAGGATTTTTAACTATATTTTCATTTTTTGTTTTTCCGGATATCGCAAAAGCAAGGGAAATAGGACCTACTCTGCCAAGATACATTGTAAATGTAATAATCAGCTTGCCGACCGTGTTAAGCGACGCAGTCAGATTTCGTGAAAGTCCGACGGTTGCGGTGGCGCTTACCGTCTCGTAAAATATGTCAAGCGCATGAGCGCTTGTAACGCAGGAAAGCAAAACAGAGGATATAAATGCAATCATAAAGGAAACCACCGCAACAGCCGACGCCTTGCGTACAGCGGAATTACTTATCCTTCTGCCGAACATATTTACATCATTTTTGTTTTTTATTACAGATACTGCCGATGCCGCCAGTACTGCAAAAGTAACTGTTTTAATTCCTCCGGCAGTACCGACAGGGGAGCCGCCCACGAACATAAGCAAAAGAGAGAGTATAGATGACGGCACAGTCAAATTTTGCTGAGGAATGGTTGCAAATCCGGCTGTTCTTGTGGTTACGGACTGGAAGAGCGAAAGCAATATCTTGTCTCCGACCGGCAGACCGTTCATTGTTTCGGGATTTTTATATTCAAAAATATAAAAGCACAAAGCACCCGATATAATAAGAACTGCGGTTGTAAAGAGCGCAATTTTACTGTGCAGGGTAAGTGAAGACCATAATTTGATTTTTTGCTTTGTACGCTTTTTAATAACCCTTACAATATCCCACCAAACAATATAACCTATACCGCCGATGACTATAAGCATACAAGTGACAATGTTAATTGCAGGATTTAAAGCATAATCGCACAGACTGTTTTCGGATATTATATCGATACCAGCATTACAGAATGCGGAAACCGAATTAAACACCGAAATCCAAATGCCTTTAACACCGAATTCGGGTACGAAAACCGTCATATATAAAAGCGCACCGATTGCCTCAACCACGAGCGTGCCTAATACTACCTTTTTTGTAAATTTTACAATACCCGACATGGTGTTAAGATTGAACGAGTCCTGTATCAGCATACGGTCTGCAATTCCGATTTTGCGGTGTAATAAAATCATCAGCTCCGCCATAATTGTAATTACGCCGAGGCCGCCCACCTGAATAAGAATCAATATTACCGCTTTTCCGAAAACGCTCCACGCAGTAGCTGTGGGAAGCGTAACAAGACCTGTAACGCAGACCGAGGTGGCAGAGGTGAACAGTGCGTCGGTATAGCTGACCGAATTTCCGTCGGCAGAGCTTACAGGCAGCCACAACAGCAAGCTTCCGATAATTATCAGGCTTAAAAATGCTATCATTATTAATTGCGGCGCTGTCAATTTAAGTGAAAATCTTTTTTTCATCTTCTTTTCCTGTCGGCAAGCTTTTTGGCAAAATAAATGCACAGTGCAATATTTGCGGCAAGCATTATAATACTGCCTTCAAGCTTTGCGTCTCCGCCGGAAAAAAGCTTGTTTCCGGAATAAACGGTGTTGATAATATAAGGATAATCCTTTGAAACGGTATAACTTCCTAAAATAAGCGAGCTTACCGCATTATAGAAGAAATGTGCGGTTATGGGGGCTAAAAGCGAATGGGTGTATTCGGCAAGAAAGCATAAAACCAAATTGAACAGCAAAAGATTTGCCGAATATATGATTCCGTCCGAAAAGATATTAATATTCATTGAAATAAACAAAACGGATATTACGGCGCATACAACGGGAAGCGAATAATAATTTCTGTAAAGCTTCCATAAGTATCCCCTTAGCAGCAGTTCGGTGGCGGCGGCGTTGCAGAAAACAACGGCTATCCAAATTATAACATCCGAAAAGCTGTGAATGTTAACACCGTTAAAGGACAGCTTTTTAAAAATTAAAAGCGGAACGGCGGTTACTGCTGTGGGAATAACACCGACAAGCAGACCGTAACAGTAGTGGCGCAGTTTATTTCTGCGGTTAAAAACACGCAATCTGCCTTTTTCCGCAAATTTAATAAAAATAAATGTAAACACTAATGATACCGCAAGAAAAACACCCTCGGCAAAAAGTGCGTTAAGTGAGTCTTTTCCGGTTTTTAGCTTTGGTATAATATAAGCGACTACTATTGCAAAGTCAAAGAAAAAAAGCGTTTTGTAAATATTTATAATTAAGTTCTTCACATAAATTCCTTCCGACAGTTTTTATTTAATTATATAACAAACATATTGTTTATTCAACTGTTTTATACGGCTGCTTGACAACATAATTTAAATAGTGTATACTAATTTGCGAATGATTTGCAAATTCGGAGTAATGTATTATGAAAAAATTATCTGCACTGTTGCTTGCAGTGCTTACAGCTTTACTTTTTTCGGGATGCGGTGCCGCAAAACCTGAGAAGTCGGACAAGCTTAATGTTGTCTGCACAATTTTCCCTATTTATGATTGGACACGTGAAATAGCAGGGGATTCGGCAGATATTACGCTTTTGCTTAAAAACAGCACTGATATGCACAGCTACCAGCCCACGGCAGACGATTTTATTAAAATAGCGTCGGCTGATGTTTTGATATATGTGGGCGGCGAGTCGGATAAGTGGGTAAAGGAAGCGTGCGAGCGTTCACCGAGCAAAAGCAGGACTCAAATCAATCTTATAGACCTGCTTGGCACAAAAGCAATTACGGAAGAACACGAAGAAGAGCATCACGGCGAACACACGGAGGAATATGACGAGCATATCTGGCTTTCGCTTGAAAACGCCGCTGAGCTTACTATGAATATCAGTAAAGAATTAGGCAAAATGGATTATAAAAACAGAAATATATATAAAGAAAATGCCGATTTATATATAGAAAATCTCAATAAGCTGGATAAGGAATACAAAAATGCGGCTGAAACAGCTAAGATAAAAACGCTTATTTTTGCCGACAGATTTCCGTTTGCCTATTTGCTGCGAGATTACGGAATTTCTTATACTGCGGCTTTTCCCGGTTGTTCTGCCGAAACTGAGGCAAGCTTTGAAATAGTCACTTCGCTTGCAAAAACAGCGGATGAAACAGGCGCACGGTATATTTTTACAACCGAAAGTCCGCAACCGCTCGTTGCCGAAACCGTGATAAATAACACCGAAAATAAAAATCAGAAAATTCTTATGCTTGACAGTATGCAGTCGGTAACGGAAAAACGGATAGAAGGCGGCGAAACCTATATTTCCATAGCGGAAAATAATCTAAAACAGCTGAAAAAAGGACTTGACAATGATGGAAATGCTTCTTAAAGCCGATAATGTTTCTTTAGGGTATGACGGAAAAACCGTTGCAGAAAAAATTAATTTTGAAGTGTTTGCCGGTGATTATTTATGCGTGGTAGGAGAAAACGGTTCGGGCAAATCAACGCTTATTAAGGCGCTTACGGGAATTAATCCTCCGCTTTCCGGCAGTATCGAAAAAAGCCATAAGCTTAAAAGCGGCGGAATAGGCTACCTGCCGCAGCAAACGGATTTACAACAGGATTTTCCGGCAAGCGTAAGGGAAGTCGTGCTTTCGGGCTGTCTTAATGCAGGAAAATTCAAGCCCTTTTATACCAAAAAAGACCGAAAAACCGCAAATGAAAATATGGAAAGAATGGGAATTTTAAGCCTTGAAAATCTGTGCTTTCGTGAGCTTTCGGGAGGACAAAAACAGAGGGTTTTGTTGGCAAGGGCACTGTGTGCCGGCAGGGAATTGCTTATACTTGACGAGCCTGTTTCGGGTCTTGATGCGTCGGCGGAAAAGGAAATGTATTCCGTTATAGAAGAGCTTAACAATGACGGCATTGCCGTGATTATGATAACTCACGATATTGAGGCGGCGGTAAAATATGCCGATAAATTTTTAGTGATCGGCAAAGAAATTTTTTACGGCACGAAGGAAGAATTCGTAAAAAAACAAACGGAGAGAGGAAGTATATAATGAACAGCATCATTTTAAATCTGCAATTCTACTTCCGGTATCCGTTTGTACGATATGCAATGATTGTTGGTGTGCTTATAGCGCTTTGTTCCTCGCTTTTGGGCGTTATACTTGTTCTTAAACGCTTTTCGTTCATAGGTGACGGACTGTCCCATGTCGCATTCGGCGGAATAGCGATAGCGTCGGTTTTGGGCGTCTCTAATAATATGTTTGTCGTCCTGCCGATTACGGTTATAAGCGCAGTTCTGCTTTTAAGAACAGGAAAAAATACAAAAATAAAAGGCGACGCCGCAATAGCAATGATTTCGGTCGGCTCCCTTGCAATAGGCTATCTGCTTATGAATATTTTTTCATCTTCATCAAATCTTTCCGGCGATGTATGCAGTACGCTTTTCGGTTCAACCTCTATACTTACGCTTTCAAAATTTGAGGTATTTCTTTGTATTGCTCTTTCGGCGGCGGTTGTTGCGTTGTTTGTTATTTTTTACAACAGAATATTCGCCGTAACCTTTGATGAAGATTTTGCACAGGCGTCAGGCATAAGGGCGGAGGCTTATAATCTTCTTATAGCGGTGGTTACGGCGGTTATTATTGTGCTTGCAATGAATTTGGTAGGCTCGCTGTTAATATCGGCACTGGTTATATTTCCGGCAATATCGGCGATGCGTATATTTAAAAGCTTTTTGCCGGTGGTTTGGTTTTCGGCGGCAATTTCGGTTTTTTGTGCCGCACTCGGTATTATAATTGCAGTGCTTGCCGGAACTCCGGTAGGCTCAACAATAGTTGCGGCAGATTTAGCGGCTTTCTTTGTGTGCTGTATTATAGGCCGCTTGAAGCATTAAATGTTTTCTTCGGCTTTTTTGTTTTTTCTGTAAGACAGATAATCCTCAAGAATTATAACGGCTGCTACTGCGTCAATAACGCTTTTGCGTTTTTTACCTCTTGTGTCGGTATAATTAAGAGCAGTGTGAGCGGAAACGGTAGTACAGCGTTCATCCCACATCACAATGCTTTTTCCGCTTTTTTCTTTTATCATATCGGCAATTTCGGCACATTCCAAGGCTCTGCTTCCGGCAGAGCCGTCCATATTTTTTGGGTATCCAACAACAATAAGCTCTGCCGAATATTTTACGGCACAACCGCAGATTTTTTCAACCAGTCTTTCGGTTGAGTATTCGTTTATAACCTCTTTCGGGAAGGCAAAGCTTTCGCCGCTGTCGGAAACGGCAATTCCGGTTCTCGCTTTACCGAGGTCAACTGACATTATAATCATTTTTTCTCTCCGCCCATAAACGAAGAAAGTCTGCTCCTCTGCGGTATCAGCTCGGCAGGGAGATGGGAAACATCATTGTAATATGCTACCGTAGGGGTTAAATCGTCATCAAACCTTATAAGTGAAACAGCGGTATTTTCGCTCCAAGGTGTTTTTGAAAGATTTTTAATATCTCCCGTCAAAAGACGGCAGATCAGACATCTTGTCACCCCTCCGTGAGTGGCACAGGCAACGGTTTTATCCTTATTGTCTTTTGCTATTTTAAGTACGGTGTTCCAAATGCGTTCATAAGCGTCACGCATTTTTTCGCCGCCCTCAGGCGCAAAGTCCTCGGGGTGATTATCCCATGTATCTGCAAGACCCGGAATTGAACGGAAGGTTTCCAAAAAAGGCTTGCCCTCAACAATTCCTCCGTTTAATTCACGGAGTCCTGGTTCGTCAATAAGCTGAATATCTCTGCCGCCTATTACGGCGAGAGCGGTTTTTTTCGCCCTTATAAGCGGACTGGTATAAACCCTATCAAGCTGAATATCCGCAAACCTGTGTTTTAAATATTCAAGCTGTTTAGCTCCCGTTTCACTTATGTCAAGGTCGGAAGCGCCTTGAAAAATTCTTTTTACATTGCCCATTGCTTCGCAATGTCGTACCATATAAATTTCTGTCATCAATATCACCGAAAAAAATTATAACACGCTTGAATAAAAAAGGCAAGCACAGGAGTTAATTGCATTTTTTGTCGGTTGACAAATGTCTTAAAAATGGGTATAATAAGCTATGTAAATACAAAGCATAATACACATAATCAAATCTCGTTATGTCGTGAAAGCAAAGGGCTCTCCCGTTAC
>JAFOYI010000071.1 GCA_017391425.1 Clostridia bacterium
ACACGCTGTGCCTCGCCGCCCGATAAAGTGGTTGCCGGTTGACCGATTTTAATATAGCCGAGTCCCACATCGAAAAGTGTTTTAAGCTTTCGGTAAATTTTCGGTATGCTTTCAAAGAAGACCATACCCTCTTCAACCGTCATTTCAAGTACATCGTATATACTTTTTCCTTTATATTTTACGCTTAGTGTTTCACGGTTATAGCGTTTTCCCTCGCAAACCTCGCACGGAACATAAATATCCGGCAAAAAATGCATTTCTATTTTCAAAATGCCGTCGCCCTGACATGCCTCGCACCGTCCGCCTTTAACATTAAATGAAAATCTTCCGGCAGTGTAACCGTGTGCTTTAGCGTCCTTTGTAGAGGCAAAAAGCTCACGGATATCCCCGAAAACGCCTGTGTAGGTTGCGGGATTGGAGCGTGGTGTGCGGCCTATCGGAGCTTGATCGATGTTAATAACCTTATCAAGATATTCAATACCGTCAATCGATTTATACTTACCCGGTATTGTCTTAGCACGGTTCAGCTTATTGGCTAGAACCTTATATACTATATCGTTTACAAATGAAGATTTACCGCTGCCTGAAACACCCGTAACACAGGTGAAAGTGCCGAGCGGTATTTTAACATTGATTTTTTTAAGATTATTTTCGGCAGCACCCTTAATTTCAAGGAAATTTCCGTTTCCGCTGCGCCGTTTTTCGGGAATCGGTATTTTTTTCCGACCGGTAAGATAATCCGAGGTTATTGATTCGGTGCATTTTTCAAGCTCCGGTACGGTTCCCGAAAAGACAATATTACCGCCGTGTATTCCGGCACCCGGTCCTACATCAACTACATAATCGGCAGCACGCATAGTGTCCTCGTCATGCTCTACAACAATTACGGTGTTGCCGAGATCACGAAGTCTTTTAAGCGTAGCTATCAGCCTCTCATTGTCACGCTGATGAAGTCCTATACTCGGCTCGTCAAGTATATACAATACTCCCATAAGCGATGAGCCGATCTGCGTTGCAAGCCGTATACGCTGGCTTTCACCGCCTGAAAGCGTACCGGCAGAGCGTGACAAATTAAGGTATTCAAGACCTACGCTTGAGAGAAATGACAGTCGTTCCCTGATTTCTTTTAAAATCGGCTTTGCAATCATACTGTCACGGCTGCCGAAATTAAGTGTTGAAATAAAGTTTATCTCGTCGGTTATAGACATATCGCAAAACTCTTTAATGTTTTTGCCGCCTACTGTTACGGCAAGATACTCCGGTTTAAGTCTCGCACCGTGGCAATCGGGACACGGGAGCTCCGTCATATAGCTTTCAATTTCCGCACGGGCATAATCACTGTTTGTTTCCTTATATCTGCGTTCAAGATTATTTATTACGCCCTCAAACGGAGCTTCGTAACTGCCTTTGCCGAATACTCCGTTTCTTTTAAGCTTTAACTTCGTTTCACCGGTTCCGTAAAGCACCGCATGCTTTACTTCGTCCGACAACTCGCCGTAAGGTGTGTTTATATCAAATCCGTAATGCTCCGCAAGACCGTTATAATACATTGTAGAAATAGAGCCGGAATCGGGATAAAACCAAGAATTAACGCCCCAGCCCGAGGCTCTGATAGCACCGTCGGTAAGCGATTTGCTTTCATCGTTAATTACAAGAGCCGGATTTACCTTCATAAAAATGCCGAGACCTGTACAGGTCGGGCAGGCACCGAAAGGACTGTTAAAGGAAAACATCGTAGGTGTAAGCTCCGGAATACTTATTCCGTGTTCATCGCAGGCAAAGCTTTGCGAAAACTGCAATTCCTCACCGCCTATAACATCTGCGGCAACAAGTCCGCCGGAAAGCTCTGTGGCGGTTTCAATGCTGTCGGCAAGTCTCGAGCGGATTTCTTCCTTAACAACAAGTCTGTCAACAACAATTTCTATTACATGCTTTTTATTCTTTTCAAGCTTGATTTCTTCGGAAAGGTCATAAATATTCCCGTCAATTCTGACCCTCACATAGCCTTGCTTTCTCGCCTTTTCAAGCTCCTTTGTGTGCTCGCCTTTTCTGCCCTTTACAATAGGCGAAAGAATTTGAATTTTTGTACCTAACGGCAATTCCATTATTCGGTCTACAATCTGATCTGTTGTTTGACGCTTAATTTCTTTTCCGCAAACAGGACAGTGCGGTATACCGACTCTTGCATATAAAAGCCTTAAATAATCGTAAATTTCCGTTACAGTACCTACCGTTGACCTTGGGTTTTTTGAGGTTGTCTTTTGGTCTATTGAAATAGCCGGAGAAAGTCCGTCAATACTGTCAACGCTCGGCTTTTCCATTTGTCCCAAAAACTGCCTTGCGTAAGAAGAAAGCGATTCTACATATCTTCGCTGTCCCTCGGCATATATCGTATCAAATGCAAGTGAGGATTTACCGCTTCCCGAAAGTCCGGTAAATACAATCAATTTATCTCTCGGAATTTCAACATCCACATTTTTTAAATTGTGTTCCCTTGCTCCGTGAATTACAATTTTATCGTTTGCCAAAAAAATATCCCCTTTTATAACAGTATGTCCAAAAACAAATGTTCGATTAATATTTTAACGCAAAACTGTTTAAAAGTAAACTGTTTTTTCACTAAAAATTCTTATATAACTATTTTCCGTTTCGCAGCTTGTTAATCTTATCACGCAGATAAGCGGCGTGTTCAAATTCAAGTATTTTTGCCGCCTGTTTCATTTCGTTTGTAAGGCGTTTAATTTCAGCTTCACGCTCAATTCTTGACATTTTTGAAATGGGTTTGTCTGATTTGACCTTTTGACCTATTTCAATTATATCACGGACATCTTTTATAACCGTTTCGGGCGTAATTCCGTGCTCCTCGTTATAAAGCTTTTGTATGGTGCGGCGGCGCTCCGTTTCGGAAATAGCCCTTTCCATTGACGGGGTAACGCTGTCGGCATACATTATTACTTCGCCGTGGGCGTTTCTTGCGGCTCTTCCTATTGTCTGTACAAGCGAGGTTTCACTGCGTAAAAATCCCTCCTTGTCCGCATCAAGAATTGCAACCAAAGAAACCTCCGGAATATCAAGTCCCTCTCGCAAAAGGTTTATGCCCACAAGCACATCAAACTCACCGAGACGCAAATCCCTTATTATTTCCATTCTTTCCATAGTATCAATATCGTAGTGCATATATTTAACCTTTATATCAAGACCTAAAAGATAATCCGTAAGGTCTTCCGCCATTTTTTTAGTGAGTGTTGTAATCAGCACACGCTCTTTTCTTGCGGAACGCATATTTATTTCGGATACAAGGTCGTCAATCTGGCCCTCCGAGGGGCGCACGGAAATAAGCGGGTCGAGAAGTCCGGTAGGACGGATAACCTGCTCTACTATTTGTGCCGCATGATCTTTTTCAAACTCTCCCGGTGTGGCGGAAACAAAAACAGCCTGATTTATATGGCGATAAAATTCTTCAAAATTAAGCGGACGGTTATCAAAAGCAGAAGGAAGCCTGAAGCCGTATTTCACAAGATTTTCTTTTCTTGCACGGTCGCCGCCGTACATACCTCTTACCTGCGGGAGGGTAACATGGGATTCGTCTACAAACAAAAGATAATCGTCGGGAAAATAGTCAAGCAATGTTGACGGCATACTTCCGGGTTTTCTGCGTGAGAGCACCCTTGAATAGTTCTCGACGCCCTTGCAGGTGCCGATTTCACGCAGCATTTCCATATCGTATTCGGTGCGCTGACGGATGCGTTGCGCCTCAATCAGCTGACCGTTTTCATTGAAAAATTTAACCCTTTCTTCCATTTCCTCCTTGATTTCGGCAAGTGCGTCCTCAAGCTTATCGTGTGAAACTATATAATGCGACGCAGGATAAATCGCCGCATGTGAAAGAAACGCTTTTACTTCACCCGTAACCGTATTTATTTCGCTTATACGGTCGATTTCATCACCGAAAAATTCCACTCTTACAGCATTTTCATAAGCGTTTGCAGGATAAATTTCTACCGTATCTCCCCTTACACGGAATTTGTTGCGTACAAAATTAACATCATTTCTTTCATACTGCAAATCGACAAGCTTACGGAGCAGCTCGTCACGGCTTTTTTCCATTCCGGTACGAAGTGAAATAACCATATTTTTATAATCAATCGGGTCGCCTAAAGAATATATACAGGATACGCTTGCCACTATAATAACATCACGACGCTCGGAAAGCGCACATGTTGCGGAATGGCGGAGCTTATCAATTTCGTCGTTAATCGCAGAATCCTTTTCGATATAGGTATCACTGCCGGGTATATACGCCTCGGGTTGATAGTAATCGTAGTAGGACACAAAGTATTCAACTGCATTATTCGGGAAAAATTCACGGAACTCACTGCAAAGCTGTGCGGCGAGGGTTTTATTGTGGGCTAAAACCAGCGTAGGACGGTTGACATTGGCAATAATATTTGCCATGGTAAAGGTCTTGCCCGAACCCGTAACGCCTAAGAGAACCTGCTCTTTATCTCCGTTTTTAATGCCTTCGGTAAGTTTTTGAATAGCCTGCGGCTGGTCTCCGGTAGGTTTATATTTTGATACAAGTTCAAAGCGTTCCACTGTTTTTTCCTCTCTGCTCATCAAATTCGTTCATATGCTATGCGTGCACTGCCGTCCTCAATAAATATTGTGCCGCATTCCGTAAATCCGTTCTTCAATATTTGTTTTTGCATAATCTTATTGTTTTTATGGGTATCGATTCTTAAATGGGTAATTTTTGTAAGGCAATAATCAACTGCGGTTTTTAAAACTCCGTGTATCTTCCCGTCGCTCGCAACACGGTGGATAGCGCCATATTCTCCGTCCGAAAGCCAATTTCCGTTTTCTATATACCCATATGTCGGGTCATCGCCTATAATAAATGCGAAAACTCCGTGTATACAACCGTTTTCTTGGATAACATACAGTCTTCCCGATTTTATATCATCATAAATAAGCTTTTCGGGCGGAAAAGCAGTACCCCACTGATTAGGGTTGCCGTTTTTCGCCATAAATTCCCTGGCGTATGCATATATTTGCATAATCTCGTTCAAATCTTTTTCGGCGGCATTACGCACGATTACAGCTTTATTCAAAAGTAAACCCCCCGGACTGTCTAAAAAATAAAGCGCATAAAGCGCCTTGTTTTCTTATAATACCGTTATATCAATCGAATTGATTATTACATCAACCGTCGGAACATCATTCACCGTTTCGGCAGCGGCAATACTGTCCACAACATCCATACCCTCATATACCTGACCGAATACCGTATGACGGAAATCAAGCCACGGCGTACCGCCAAGCTCTGCATACGCTTCCCTTATTTCTGTCGGGAAACCGCTGTCGGCAAGGTCTTTCATCTGTTCAAGCATAGATTCGGGAGCTTCGTCGGCCTGAACAATAAAGAACTGACTGCCGTTAGTACCCGGTCCTGCATTTGCCATTGAAAGCGCACCTCTTAAATTATGAAGCTCGGGGTCAAATTCATCCTCAAACTTACCGCCCCAAATAGACTCGCCGCCGGTTCCGTTGCCTAAGGGATCGCCGCCCTGAATCATAAAATCCTTTATTACACGGTGAAATTTAAGTCCGTTATAATAACCGTTTTTAGCGTGGGTTATAAAATTTTCCGCCGTTTTCGGAGTCTTCTCCGGGAAAAGCTTTATTTTAATATCACCCATGCTTGTATGCATTGTTGCTACGGTATCTCCTGCCGCAGGCTTTGTAAGCTGAATATTTGCCATGATAATCTCCTTAATATGATTATTTTTACTTGTATTTTACTACTATATATAGTATAATACAAGTGTTTTTTAAAGAAAATGTGAGGAGAAATTAAAATGAAATGTCCTTTTTGCGGTTATGAAGAAAGTAAGGTTATAGATTCAAGACCTACGGATGAGGGACAGCGTATCCGCCGCCGCCGTGAATGTTTGAAGTGCGGCAAGCGCTTTACAACCTACGAAATTATTGAAAGTCTGCCGATAATAGTTATCAAAAAAGACAAATCCCGTGAAGCGTTTGACAGGGACAAGCTTATGACCGGTCTTCTGCGTGCCTGCGAAAAGCGTCCGGTATCGATAGATACGCTCGATACGCTTATTGACGAGATAGAGACTACTCTGCAAAATTCACTTGACCGTGAGGTAAGCAGTGAAAAAATCGGCGAGCTTGTTATGGAAAAGCTTAAAAAAATCGATGAGGTTGCTTATGTTCGCTTTGCATCGGTTTACCGCCAGTTTAAAGATATAAATACATTTATGAAAGAGCTTAACAAGCTGCTTAACAATAACTAATTTAAAGGTACAGTGATATGCTTATGAACGAAAACGAAAGAATGGCGGAGCTGTTGCTCCCTGACATAACAAAAACTCCCGATTATTACGAAAATCTTTATAAGCCGAGAGAGCTTAAAGAAGGCGCAAGGGTAACACGAATTGCCCCGAGTCCTACGGGTTATCTGCATTTAGGCACACTGTTTACGGCGCTTGTTAACCGTATCACCGCCACTTCAACAGGCGGCATATTTTATACAAGAATTGAGGATACCGATAAAAAGCGTGAGGTTGAAGGCGGTATTGAGGACATTATAGACGGCCTTGACCGTTTCGGCATTGCTATTGACGAGGGCTTTGTAAGCGGCAGCGAGCAAAAGGGCGATTACGGTCCTTATAAGCAAAGCGACCGTGCGGAGATTTATCAGACCTATGTTAAGGAGCTTTTAAGGCAGGGTCTTGCCTACCCATGCTTTTGTACTGCCGATGAGCTCGATGAGGTTCGTAAAATTCAGGAAGAACGGAAAATACGCACCGGCTATCACGGCGAATGGGCAAAGCACAGAAATATAACCGTTGAAGAAGCAAAAACGCTTATTGACGAGGGAAAGCCGTATGTAGTAAGGCTTAAATCCCCCGGAAATGAAGAAAATAAAATTGTTTTTGAAGATTGCATTAAGGGCAAAATAGAAATGCCTGAAAATGATGAGGATTTTGTCATATTAAAATCTGACGGAATACCGACATATCATTTTGCACACGCCGTTGACGATCATTTAATGAGAACTACCCATGTTCTGCGTGGCGACGAATGGATTTCTTCCGTTCCGAAGCATTTACAACTGTTTAAGCTTTTAGGCTTTAAGCCGCCGAAATACGGTCATATTTCTCCGATTATGAAGTTAGACGGCGGTGCCAAACGCAAAATTTCAAAGCGTAAGGATCCCGAGGCTGCAGTTCACTTTTTTGCGGAACAGGGATATGACAGCAGCAGTGTTATTGAATATTTGATGACAGTAGCCGCTTCGGATTTTGAGGATTGGCGCCGTGCTAACCCGACAGAATCATATAAAAAGTTTAAATTTAATCTTAAAAAGATGAGCGTTTCGGGTGCGCTGTTCGATTCGGACAAGCTTAACGATGTAAGCAAAACCTGTGTTTCCCGTTTTTCGGGCAGTGAGGTTTACTGTAAGCTTACCGAATGGGCAAAGGAATTTGATAGGGAGTTTTATTCCCTGTTGACCGAAAATCCCGAATACACAAAGGCAATGCTTTCCATCGACCGTGATGTTCCCAAACCCCGTAAGGATATTGCAAAATGGAGCGAAGCAAAGGACTATTTTTCTTACTTTTTCAGTAAGACCTACAGCAATTCGCTTGAGCTTCCCGATAATATAACAGCAAGCGACGCCAAGGAATTTCTAAGGAGATACAAAGCGGTATATAATTCCTCCGATGACCGACAGTGCTGGTTTGAAAAAATTAAAATGATAGCGCCCGAAATCGGATTTGCCGCAGAAACAAAGCAGTATAAAGCAAATCCGGAAGAGTTTAAGGGGCATGCCGGTGATTTAAGCACCGTGCTGAGAATTGCCGTTACAGGCAGGCGCAATACACCGGACCTTTGCAGTATTATGCAGGTTTTGGGCTATGACACCTGTATTTCCCGTATAGATGCGGCAATAAACAAATTATAAAGGAGAGTTTTACTGTGCCTGAAGAAATTATAAAGGATGAAAATACATCATCCCCTTCCAACTTCATACTTGATTTTATTGACGAAGATTTAAAGGAGGGCGTTTATGACCATGTTCAGACTCGCTTTCCGCCCGAGCCTAACGGTTATCTTCACATAGGCCACGCAAAGGCTATTTGCATTGACTTTGCAACTGCCGAAAAATACGGCGGTGTCTGCAATTTAAGACTTGACGATACTAACCCCACAAAGGAAGATACCGAGTATGTAGATGCAATAGAGGAAGATATCAAATGGTTAGGCTTTAAGTGGCAGAATGTTTATTATGCCTCCGATTATTTCGATTATATCTACGAATGTGCTTTAAAGCTCATCGATAAGGGACTTGCTTATGTGGATGAGGGCTCTGCGGATGAAATAAGGGAAATGCGTGGAACTCTTACCGAACCCGGTAAAAACAGTCCGTACCGTGACCGCCCGATTGAAGAAACCAAGGATCTCTTTGCCCGTATGACAAACGGTGAGTTTGATAACGGCGCAATGGTATTAAGGGCAAAAATCGATATGTCGTCCTCCAATCTCAATATGCGAGACCCGATAATCTACCGTATAATGAAGGCTCACCATCATCGCACCGGTGATAAATGGTGTGTTTATCCTATGTATGATTTTGCTCATCCGTTAAGCGACGCTAAGGAGGGCGTTACCCATTCACTTTGCTCGTTGGAGTTTGAAAATCACCGTCCTCTTTACAACTGGGTGCTTGAGGCGCTTGACATACCGAATCCGCCGAGACAGATAGAATTTGCAAGAATGAATGTCAACTATACCCTTACAAGCAAGCGTAAATGCTTAAAGCTTGTTAATGACGGCTTAGTAAGCGGTTGGGACGACCCGAGAATGGCGACGATATGCGGAATAAGGCGCAGAGGTTATCCGGCTGAGGCTGTCCGTGATTTTGTTGATAAAATCGGTGTTTCAAAGGCCTACAGTGTAATTGATTATGCACTGCTTGAATCCTGCGTGCGTGACAACCTTAATGAAAATGCCGACCGTGCAATGGCGGTTTTAAATCCGTTAAAGGTTGTAATTGATAATTATCCGGACGGTAAAACCGAGGAAATTGCCATAGATATTAATCCGTCTAAGCCTGAGCTCGGCAAGCGCAGCGTTACCTTTTCAAAGGAAATATTCATCGAGCAGGACGATTTTATGCTTGACCCGCCCGGAAAATATTTCAGGCTTTGCCCCCAAAAGGAAGTGCGCCTTAAAGGAGCTTATTATATTAAATATGCGTCCCACGAAACCGATGAAAACGGCAATATAACGGTAGTTCACTGCACATATGACCCCGAAAGCTTCGGCGGTCAAACGCCGGACGGCAGAAAGGTAAAGGGTACGCTTCATTGGGTCAGCGCCGATAACTGCTTTGATGCCGAGGTAAGGCTTTACGACCGTTTGTTTAATGTTTCAAATCCGAGCGATGAAGAGGGTGTTTCCTCTTTTGCGGACAACCTAAATCCTGATTCCCTTAAAGTTTTGAACGGCTGTAAGCTTGATAATTCACTAAAGGGCGTAAAACCGGGTGATAAATTCCAGTTTATGCGTCAAGGTTATTTCTGTGTGGATACGGACAGCACATCTGATAAAATCGTATTCAACCGCACGGTGGCATTAAAGGATTCCTTTACTAAGAAAGCATAAAATGAAAATTAAAGATATTTTTGATTTTTTAAATTCAAAATTTCCTGTTGAAACTGCCTGTGATTTTGATAATCCGGGCATTTTAACAGGAGACCCGGAAACGGAAGTATCCGGCGCAGTAATTGCTCTTGACTGCACGCCCGATGTAATAAGGACCGCACTTGAAAACGGGTGTAACCTGATAATTACGCATCATCCCGTAATATTTGAACCGTTAAAATCGGTGCTTGCAGGCTCCCCTGTTTTTGAGCTTGTAAAAAACGATGTTGCGGTAATTTCCATGCATACAAATCTTGATATAGGGGCGGACGGAGTAAATGATACTCTTTGTAAAGTCCTAAAGCTTTCAAATATTCAAAAGGTTGCGGCAAGCGACGGATTTATGATTAATAAGGGTACTTTAAGCACCGGCACTACCGCTGACCGGCTTGCCGAACATATTAATTCCGCTTTAAACACAAGGGTTAAATACAATTTGCCTGACAGGACGGTAAAAAATGTGTTGGTTTGCTCAGGCAGCGGCGGAAATTATGTTTACGAAGTTAAAAAGCATAAATGTGACGCACTGATAACAGCTGATGTTAAGCACAACATTTTTATTGACGCCCAATGGCTTGGCGTTACGGTATTTGATGCCGGCCATTTTGAAACCGAAAATGTGATTATAGGGCCGCTTAAAAATATGCTTGAAAAACAATTTAATACCGTTAAATTTATTGCGGACTTAACTTCTCCGATATATTACAAATAAAAACTGCGTTACGCTTTTAAAAAGCGTAACGCAGTTTTTTAATTAATTCTGAGCTTCCATTATTACTCTGAAATCATCGCCTGATATCTTTTCCTTTTCAAACAAAACCTTTGCAACCTCATGCAGCTTGGGCATTGCTTTATTAAGAATATCAAGAGCCTTAGTATACTGTTTCATTACTACCGACTCTATTTCCTCGTCAATCGCAGCAGCGGTCTTTTCCGAGTAATTCGGTGTTGAGGAGAAATCTCTGCCTAAGAACACTTCGTTATTATCATGACCGTAAGTGACAAGACCGAGCTTATCACTCATACCGAATTTTGTAACCATTTTACGGGCCAAATCGGTTGCACGCTCAATATCATTGGAAGCGCCGGTACAAACATCATCCTGAGTAAGCTGTTCTGCCGCACGGCCTCCGAGCAAGGAACAGATCTGTTCAAGCATCTGATTTCGTGAAGTATGTCCCTTTTCTTCGGTAGGCAGATACATTGTGTAGCCTGCCGCCATACCTCGCTGAATAATGGAAATCTGATGAACAGGATCCTGTGTCGGCAAATAATAGGAAACTATTGCGTGTCCTGCTTCGTGGTAGGCAGTAACCTTTTTATCCTTATCGCTTATAATATGCGATTTCTTTTCTGTACCCATTACAACCTTGATTGTAGCCTCTTCGATTTCTTCTTGTGTAATTGCCTTTTTGCGATGGCGAACAGCAAGAAGTGCCGATTCGTTAAGCAGGTTTGCAAGGTCGGCACCCGTAAATCCGGCAGTGGATTTTGCGATTGTTGCAAGGTTTACATCAGGACCTAACGGCTTACCTCTTGAATGAACCCTCAAAATTTCTTCTCTGCCCTTAACATCGGGATAATTAACGGTAATCTGACGGTCAAAGCGGCCGGGACGCAAAAGCGCTTTATCAAGTATATCAGGACGGTTTGTAGCCGCCATAACAATTACACCCTCGTTAGCACCGAAGCCGTCCATTTCCACAAGCAACTGGTTAAGGGTTTGCTCCCTTTCGTCATGACCGCCGCCGAGACCTGCGCCTCTCTGACGGCCAACGGCGTCGATTTCATCAATAAATATTATAGCGGGTGCTTCTTTTTTTGCCTCACCGAATAAGTCACGAACACGGGAGGCACCCACACCGACAAACATTTCCACAAAAACAGAGCCCGAAATTGAGAAGAACGGAACACCTGCTTCACCTGCAACTGCACGGGCAAGAAGTGTTTTACCTGTTCCGGGAGGGCCGACTAAAAGCACGCCCTTAGGAATTCTTGCGCCAAGCTCGTTATACTTTTTGGGGTCTTTAAGAAAGTCAACAATTTCAGACATTTCTTCCTTTTCTTCGTCAGCGCCGGCAACATCCGCAAAGGTGGTTTTACGCTTGCCGTCATCCTTCTTAACCTTTGCTTTGCCGAAACCGAGGGTTTTATCCGCCCCCATTGAAGCGTTCATACGCTTCATAACGAATACCCAGAAAAGTATCATTACTCCGATAAGAAGTATCGTAGGTAATAAATTCATAATCCATGCGGCTTGTCCGCCGGATTTGTAATCGTATTTAATCACCTTATCGGTGCCCTTGTTTTCATCATTTATTTCGGATACTGCATCTTTAATATCGTTGTAAAAAATTGAGGTATCCGCAACGGTGTAGCGGTATTTCTTACCGTCGTCACGCTTTGTATAAATAAGCTCGCCGCTGTAAAGGTTAAGCTGATATTCCGATATCTCATTATTCTTTACCATGGAAACTATTTCATAATACTTTGTTTCCGCAGTGTTTTTTGAAAGATACGATACCGACATAATTGCAATAATAAAGACAATCGGTATACCGATAAACAGCAGCACATTTTTTAAATTCTTATTCAAGTGGAAAAGCCCCTTCCTTATTTGTCGGAATAAACCTTAGGAGAAAGAACACCGACAAACGGTAAATTCCTGTATTTCTCATTGTAATCAAGACCGTAGCCTATAACAAATTCATCAGGTATTATTTTGCCCACATAATCAGCGGAAATATCGGCCTGCCGATTTGCAGGCTTATCAAGAAACGCACAAACCTTTATGCTTGCCGCATTCCTGTCAAGCAATAAATTCTTTAAGTACGCTAATGTTATTCCCGAATCGAGAATATCCTCTACAAGAAGAATATCGCATCCGTCAGGATTGATATCAAGGTCTTTCTTAAACTTAACTACACCCGTGGTCTTTGTGCCGTCATACGACGATACTGCCATAAAATCAATCTGACAGTCACAGGTGATGTTACGCATAAGGTCTGCCATAAAAACAACAGCACCCTTTAATACGCTTACAAGCAGGAGCTTTTTACCCTCGTAATCACGGGAGATCTGCTCACCCAAACGCTTACAAATTTCTTTAATTTCCTCTTCGGTCACCAAGACCTTTTCAATGTCTTTTTCAAATGACATCGTTTTACCCCTCGTCCGTTTTATTTTGCACATCCGAAACGGTTATTATCATAACTTTTTCGGTTTTTTCATTTACAGCGCACCTACTTGCCGTACCTGCACCGTAAACCCAAATCACACCGTCATCATCGGCCAACACAGGAACAGAATCTCTCAATTCATTAGGAATTTTAAGCTCGTTCATAAGTTTTTTGAGGGTTTTTGTACATCCTCTGCCGGCAAGACGGACACTGTCACCTGGCAATCTTGTCCTTAAAACTGATTCTCCCACAATTTTATCACAATCAATAGAATTATTTAATAACAAATTATTAACTTTTTCACCGTTTTTAAAAAAAGTGTTGTCTTTCACGGCAGTTGACACATTAAATACTGTTTTTTTGCCGTTACTGAGCTTATTTTTTACAGAAAGCCGTCCGTTTTTTGCCTCTGCAATACAGTCACATGGCAGGCTTGTTCTTCCACCGTTTACGGAAACCGAATAAATGCTGTTAAGGTGCAGACTGTCAAGCCGTAAATCCGGCACAATATATTCGGCATATTTTTTTATTGCCCGTTTTAAAACAGATGGCGGCACAGCGGAATCGACCGTTAAAAATCCGTCCTTAAAATTTGCCGAAAGATAATTATCGGCACAGGCGTTTAAAAACTCTTCGTCCTCTCTTACCGAAACAACGGTTCTTGCAACCGTTTTTTCGGCGGACGGATTAACCGATTTTAATACCGGTATCACTGTATGTCTTATACGGTTTCTTGTATAATCATCGGAAAGATTGGTACTGTCCGTCACATAAGAAAGACAGTTTTCGGCACAATAAGCCTCAACCTCATCCCTTGTAACGAGAATGAGCGGACGGATATAAATACTGCGTTTTGGCGGTATGCCGCAAAGTCCGTTAAGTCCTGTACCTCTTGCAAGATTAAACAAAACGGTTTCTAAATTATCGCTTGCCGTATGCGCCGTAGCAACAACTCCGGTATTTATCCGTTCAAAAAAGGCATATCTTACCTCACGGGCGGCGGTTTCAATACTAAGACGGTTTTTTTCGGCATACGCCGGAACATCAATGCTTTCACAGATAAGCGGAACATTCATATCGCCGCAAAGCTGTTTTACGAAATTTTCATCCCTTAATGCTTCGTCTCCCCTGATCATATGATTAAGATGAGCCGCCGATATATTAATTTTAAGCTTGTCCTTAAGCGTGCATAAAGCATGCAGAAGCGCTACCGAATCCGCACCGCCCGAAAGCGCAACGGTAATATTATCTGCACTTAAAAGCGAAAACCGTTCAATAGCCGTTAAAACAGACTGTAGCATTATCTATACACATCCACAGAAGTAAATCTTGTATACTGACCGTCCCAGTGCAGGTCAACCGTTCCGACTCCGCCGTGACGGTTTTTAGCAACAATACATTCAGCCTTGCTCTGATCGCTCCTATCCTCATCCTCACCCTTTTCGCCGTCGTAATAGGCGTCTCTGTAAAGAAAGAGAACAATGTCCGCATCCTGCTCGATAGAACCCGAATCACGCAAATCCGAAAGCGCCGGACGGTGAGATTTACCCTTGCCCTCTGTTCCTCTGGAAAGCTGGGCGCAGGCAATTATCGGCACCTTTAAGTCCTTTGCCATAATTTTTAAATTACGGGTTATTTCCGATATTTCCTGAACACGGTTATCGATATTACGGGGTGAATGCATAAGACCTAAATAGTCGATAACAACAAGGTCTACCTTATTCATTCTGCGTAATTTTGCCTTCATTTCAGGAACGGTAATGTTAGACGATTCGTCAAAATAAATATTAGCCTTTGAAAGCGCTTCGCCTGCTTGAGCAAGTCTTGTCCATTCATCGTCATCAAGCTCGCCGGTACGAAGCTTTTCACTTTTAATTCCCGCCTCGCTCGACAGCATACGCTGGGCTAATTGATCCCTTGTCATCTCAAGCGAGAAAAAGCAGACGGTCTTCCCCGTATTTACGGCAACATTTCTTACAATATTAAGTGCAAACGAGGTTTTACCCATACCCGGTCTTGCACCTAAAATAATAAGGTCGGATTTGTTAAGTCCGGTAATCATTTTATCAAGCTCGCCTATACCGCAGGGAATACCCACATAATCGTCACGGGTTTCGGGATCGTTCATTTTTGAAAGCCGATCGTAGGTTTCGTTTTCAATAACGCTCTTAATGTGGGTAAGACCGGTTATATCTCTGCCCTGACGGATTTCATAAATACGCTGTTCAGCGGAATCAAGCAGTTTTCCTGAGTCAAGCTCGTTTTCGTTAATATCTTTAATTATCCCCTGAGCGGCGGTCATAAGCGCTCTCGCATAGTAGCGTTCACGGATTATCGCAACATATGTAAGCACATTGGCAGAGGACGGAACCCGTTGTACAAGCTCGGTAAGATAAGCTTTTCCGCCGGCTTCGTCGTAGACTCCATCGGTTTTAAGCTTTTCAAGCAACGATACAAAATCTATTGTTTGGCTCAGCTCATACATTGACGCCATTGCGGCGTAAATTTCCCTGTGCTGCGGAATATAAAAATATTCCGTTTTCATTGATGTCGCAATATCAGTCAAGCATTTAGGGTCTATTATAACAGACCCTAAAACTGCTTGCTCTGCCTCTACGGAATAAGGCAGCCTTCCGCCGTCAATATCATAAATAAGGCGTTCTTCAGCCATATTATTACTCCGTTACCTTTACTGTAATTTTTGCGGAAATACCTTTGTAAAGCTTGATTTCAGCAGTATATTCGCCGAAATTTTTTATGTCCGCAACGCTCATTTTTTTGCGGTCAATCTGAAGACCTAATGTATCCGCAATTTCTTTTGCAATTTCTTTTGATGTGACAGAGCCGAAAAGCTTTCCGCCTGCTCCTGCTTTTGCTTTAATTTCTACGGTTTTGCCGTCAAGCTTTGCGGCCAAAGCGTTTGCTGCGTCTATTTCCTCCTGCTTGTGGTGTGCCGCTGCCTCTTCCCTGTTTCTAAGCTCGTTTAAAGCGGCGTTGTCGGCTTCTACCGCAAGCTTTTTCGGAAACAGAAAGTTTCTTGCATAACCGTCGGATACATTGCACAGCTCGCCTTTCTTGCCGTGACCCTTTACATCCTGTAATAATACTACCTTCATTTTTGCGTCCTCCTTATTTAAACTTCCATAATTATAGGAAGAATCATAGGACTTCTCCGTGTTTTTGCGCTTACAAAGCGTGCGGTTCTGTCCTTAATTCTGGTTTTTATGGTAGACCAGTCCTTAATTCCGTCTATATAGCAGCTTTCGAGAATGTCGCACACAAGATTATCTATATCGTGCATAAGCCTTTCGGATTCCTTAACATATACAAATCCTCTTGAAACAACATCCGGTCCGGATACCACTTCACGGGTAACGCCGTCTATTGAAACGGCAATTATAATTATACCGTCGTCCGCAAGATGCTTACGGTCACGCAGAACGATACTTCCGACATCGCCTACGCCGAGCCCGTCAACAAGAACTCTTCCCGCCTGCACCGTTTCGGTGGTTTTAAGTGAATTTTTCGTAAGCTCGATAACATTACCGTTATCGGCTATTAAAATGTTATCCTCGGGTATTCCCATCTGACGGGCAAGCATAGCGTGCTTCATCAAATGCTTTTGTTCACCGTGAAGCGGAATAAAATATTTCGGCTTAACAATGCTCATCATAAGCTTTAATTCTTCCTGACAGGCGTGACCCGAAACATGAACATCGTACATTCTTTCGTATACAACATTTGCTCCACGCTTCATAAGCTCGTTTATGACCTTGCTTACAAGCTTTTCGTTACCGGGTATGGGCGTTGCCGAAATAATAATCATATCACCCGGTATAATTTCAACCTGTCTGTGGTCGGAAAAGGCAATACGGTGGAGTGCCGAAAGAGGTTCGCCCTGACTGCCCGTAGTAACTATAACAAGCTCGCCGGGCTGATAATTTCTTATCATTTCAATATCAATTAAAACATCCTTAGGGACTTTCAGATAGCCAAGCTCCGCCGCAACAGACACAACATTA
>JAFOYI010000072.1 GCA_017391425.1 Clostridia bacterium
AATGACGGATAAAGGTCTTGTTATAAGCGGAACCTCGCCTGATAATCACATTGTCGAGACAGTCGAGGTACCCGAAAACGATTTTTATGTGGGCGTTCACTTATTTCATCAGCCTTGTAGCATTGATACATCATTGTATTGGGTGCTATTTTGCAGGGATAAGCACCGAGCCGCATCGTTCCGCCTTTATTGATTTCGGCATTTTGGTCGGGCATAAAGTCTATAACCTTGTGGTTTGAATTTTCGTCAAATTCTCCGGAATTGGCGTCCTTGTACCCGAGAACACTTCTGGCAAACTCAATAACCGCAATTTGCATACCGAGGCAAATTCCGAGATACGGAACATTTGAGGTTCTGGCATATCTTGCCGTAGCTATCATTCCCTCAATTCCTCTGTTTCCGAAGCCGCCCGGAACAAGAAGTCCGTCGCATCCGGCAAGGCTTTCGGCGGCGTTTTCGTTGTTAATGGTTTCCGAATCTATCCATTTTATCTGCACACGGGCGCCGTATACATAACCTGCGTGGCGCAGAGCCTCGGCAACAGATAAATATGCGTCGTGCAGCTGCACATATTTTCCGACAAGACCGATAGTTACCTTTTTGTTGCGGTTTTTAATGCGATCAAGCATTTCATTCCAATCCGTAAGGTCGGGTTCCCCGGCGTTAATTCCTAATTCACGGCAAACAATGTCTGAAAAATGGTTTTTTTCAAGCATTATCGGCGCTTCGTAAAGCACCGGTATGGTCATATTTTCAATAACGCAATCGGGCTTTACATTACAGAAAAGCGAAATTTTCTTAAATATGTTATCTTCAAGCGGTTCATCGCAGCGCAGAACAATAATGTTCGGGTTTATACCCATTCCCTGCAGCTCTTTCACCGAGTGCTGAGTAGGCTTTGTTTTGTGTTCGTCCGAGCCACGCAGGAAAGGAACCAATGTAACATGGATGTAAAGTGAGTTTTCTCTGCCGACCTCAAGTCCTACCTGACGGATTGCCTCCAAAAACGGCTGACTTTCAATATCTCCCGTGGTTCCGCCTATTTCGGTTATTACAACATCGGCATTGGTCTTTTTTCCTACCGAATAAATAAATTCCTTAATCTCATTTGTAATATGCGGTATTACCTGAACGGTCTCGCCTAAGTATTCCCCTCTGCGTTCCTTATTTAAAACATTCCAGTATACCTTGCCGGTAGTGAGGTTTGAAAACTTATTTAAGTCCTCATCTATAAATCTTTCGTAATGTCCGAGGTCAAGGTCGGTTTCCGCACCGTCTTCGGTAACATAAACCTCGCCGTGCTGATATGGACTCATTGTTCCCGGGTCAACATTTATATACGGGTCGAGCTTCTGAGCCGCTACCTTAAGTCCCCTCGCCTTTAAAAGTCTGCCGAGGCTGGCGGCGGTAATTCCCTTGCCGAGTCCCGACACAACACCGCCGGTAACAAAAATGAATTTTGTCTTTTTACCCGAATTTTCCATAATCTTTGACCTCTTTCTAATTTTCGTATGTTCTTATAATATTTTCTGCTATTTCACTCCGTTTAGCACAGTTGTCCATAGCGGTTTTTTCAATATACCTGTGTGCTTCTTCTTCACTCATATTGTATCGGTCTATAAGCAACCATTTTGCACGGTTTATAAGCCGAATTTCTTTCATTTTAGCCTCAAGCTTAACCGCCCGCTTCTCAAAAGCCGAAAGGCGGTTATGAATTGCGGCGGTAAGCTTTATCGCCCCGGAAATGGTTTGTCTTGTACCGGGTCTTGCAAAGGTTATAACACCGCAATCCTCAACCTTGTAGCTGATTTGCTCAAACAGCTCGTTTTTGACGAACAGGAGTACGCCCACGGCACTGTCGGTACACAGCTCCTCCGCAAACTCTATTCCGAAATCGTCGGGCAGAGGAGTGTTTATTATCACCAAATCAAACGGGTTTTCAAGCTGACGGCGCCTTGCGTCCGCAATGCTTACAGCCGAGGAAACCGGTGAAAACCTTAAATCCGAAAGAATATCCTTTAAATATTCCGTTGACTTCGAGGAAGCGGAAACAACAAGAGCGCTTAGTGTTACTTTATCGCTGTACACCGTTATCCCCCCGTAATTTAAATGTTTTCTGTATAACCTTCCGGTAAAACTTTCCTTATAAATTCACTGTGAAGAGCAATGCTTTTTGCTTTTTCTACCGTATCGGGAAGACTTATAAGGCCGTCCGTAATATCGTTTTCCGCAGTAAATAAATCGGCATTGTTAGGCTTTTCCGGTACAAGACCCCGTTTGATACCGTCAAGCCCTGCGTAGATAATCAGCGCATAAGCAATGTACGGGTTGGCACACGGATCCGGTGAGCGAAGCTCGATTCTCCGGCTTTCTTCGGATTTTACCGCCGGAATTCTTATAAGCTGGGAGCGGTTTTCCGGCGACCAGGTTACATATTTGGGAGCTTTTTTCTCACCCAGTCTTTTGTAAGATTCTTTTACGGGATTTAAAAACGCCGTCATTTCTACAATATGGTCTAAAACACCTGCCATAAAGCTGTCTGTCAGGTCTTTCCCGTCTTTTGATTTTACCGAAACATTTATGTGTAATCCGTTGCCGCTTTCATGCATTAAGGGCTTTGGCGAAAAGTCGGCGTAAAGACCGTTGCGGCGTGCTATTGTCTGTACTACGGATTTAAATGTAACGGCATTGTCCGCAGCTGAAAGGGGAGTGCCGTATTTAAAATCGATTTCGTTCTGTCCCGGTCCCTCTTCGTGGTGAGAGCTTTCGGGTGAAATGCCCATCTCAAGAAGATTAAAACATATTTCACGGCGTACATTTTCGCCCTTATCATCCGGCGCTATATCCATATAGCCTGCTTTGTCGAAGGTTTCGCCGGTCGGGTTTCCGTTATCGTCAAGATTAAAAAGATAAAATTCAAATTCTGCACCGAAATAGCAGGATACACCCTCCGCTTTGGCTTTTTCAACGGCATTTTTAAGAATATATCTTCCGTCCTTTTCAAAACGGGTTCCGTCCGGATATTTAATGTCGCAAAACATTCTTATAACCCTTCCGTTGGACGGCCGCCACGGAAGCACAGACAGCGTGGACGGATCGGGATGAAGAAACAAATCCGATTTAACCACATTGCCGAAGCCCGGTACCGCAGATGCGTCAAAAGAAACCCCCTCGGTAAATGCCCTTTTAAGCTCTGACGGCATTATTGAAATATTCTTTTGCCTGCCATGCACATCGCAAAATGCAAGTCTTATAAACTTTACATCCTCTTCCTCAACGAAGGTCATCACTTCATCATATGAATACATTGCCGTTCCTCCTTGAAAATAATAAAAGCGTCCGCCGATGCCTTAAGGGGGACCGAAGCCCCCTGACATCACCGAACGCCATTGCTCTGAAATTTACTTATATATTATAAGTATAATAAGGCTTATTGTCAAGTGGCTTCTTTCTTAAAAATTGATTTTGCAACACATATTGCGCCGATAAACTAATTTTATAAATCAAAAACGCATTTTGACCTTATAAAATTATGCAAAACCTACAAATTAAAAAAATAATAATTAAAACAACTTTTCGCTTGACAAATAGAAAATGCAGATGTAAAATGATTGCGTTGAAACGGCAAGGGCGTCGGTAGTATTTCTACCCGTCTGCCGTTTATTTTTTTAAAAACTTAACAAAAACGAATAAAGCGGCAACGGCGTCGCATAGAGGGTAATTGTACTCCGGCGCCGTTGCCGCTTTATTTGTTTAAAAAGAAAGAGGTTTTAGCTATGAGCAGTATGAATGAAATTTTTGCAAGCAATGTTTTTAACGACAGTGTTATGCAGCAGCGCTTACCTAAGGAAACCTATAAAGCTTTGCAGCGCACGATTAAGGACGGGCGTTCACTTGACCCGAATGCGGCAACGGTTGTTGCAAATGCAATGAAGGATTGGGCGATTGAAAAAGGAGCCACCCATTACACCCATTGGTTCCAGCCGCTCTCCGGGCTTTCCGCCGAAAAGCATGACAGCTTCGTAACGCCTGTCAGCGACGGAAAAATTATTATGGAGTTTTCGGGCAAGGAGTTAATTCAGGGCGAGCCGGACGCATCTTCTTTCCCGTCGGGCGGCCTCAGAGCTACTTTTGAGGCGAGGGGATATACAGCTTGGGACCCGACCTCTTATGCCTTTATTAAGGACGGCGTTTTGTGTATTCCTACCGCATTCTGTTCATACGGCGGCGAGGCGCTTGACAAAAAGACTCCGCTTCTTCGCAGTATGCAGGCGATTAACAAACAGGCTCTGCGCGTTTTAAGACTTTTCGGCAATACAGACGCCAAGTCGGTTAAAACTACGGTAGGTCCCGAGCAGGAATACTTCCTTATCGATGAAGAGGTTTACAACAAGAGAAAGGATCTTATTTATACAGGCCGCACACTTTTCGGTGCAAAGCCGCCTAAAGGTCAGGAGCTTGAAGACCATTATTTCGGAATTATCAAGCCGCGAGTTCAGGCGTTTATGAACGACCTTAACGAGGAGCTTTGGAAGTTAGGTATTCTCGCTAAGACCGAGCATAACGAGGTTGCTCCTGCACAGCACGAATTAGCCCCCGTATTCACCACCACAAATATTGCTGCAGACCACAACCAGCTTACAATGGAGATTATGCAGAAGGTTGCCGCAAAGCACGGACTTGTTTGTTTGCTTCACGAGAAGCCTTTTGCAGGAGTCAACGGCAGCGGTAAGCATAATAACTGGTCGATTGCTACCGATGCCGGTCAGAATTTGCTTTCTCCCGGTGCAACGCCTTATGAAAATGCACAGTTCCTGTTGTTCCTGTGTGCCGTCATCAAAGCGGTAGACGATTATCAGGA
>JAFOYI010000073.1 GCA_017391425.1 Clostridia bacterium
GATAAATTGAACGAATATATTTACTACTACAACAACGAAAGGATTTCTACAAAATTAAAAGGAATGAGCCCAGTACAATACCGAACTCATTCACTTGCAATTTAATATTTATTTTTGTCTAAACTTTGGGGTTCACTTCATATTGTGCTTGACAGTATTTTTTCAACTATAATAACAAACGGAATAACACCCGGGGTTTTTGCGGTTTGTACGGCGGTTTCGCTGGTTTCGGGTTTAATTATTGCATTTTGTCACGGTCTGTCGGGCGGTTCATCAAAGGGCTTTTCGGTAACGGTTGCGCTTCTGCCTGCGATTGTTCAGGTTGTGATAATGCTTGTAAACGGAAATCTCGGCACGGGTGTTGCGGTTGCGGGAGCGTTTTCATTGGTGCGATTTCGCTCGGCGCCCGGAAGTGCAAAGGAAATACTTAATATTTTCACCGCTCTGGCAGCCGGACTTGCGGCGGGCGTCGGATATATAGGCGTAGCCGTTGCTTTTGTCGTTATAATTTGTGTTACGGAAGCCGTTTATACCCTTACCGGCTTCGGAGAGCTGCCTAAAAACGAGCGTTCGCTTAAAATAACCATTCCCGAAGACCTTGACTATTCGGATGTTTTTGAGGATTTATTCAGTAAATATACATCTTCAAAGCAGCTTAAAAGGGTAAAGACCTCGGGACTCGGCAGTCTTTATCAGCTTACCTATACGGTAAAGCTTAAAGATATAAAAAAGGAAAAAGAGTTTATAGACAATATCCGTTGCAGAAACGGAAATCTCGAAATCGTATGTAACTATTGCACCGTTTCAAATGAGGAGCTGTGATATAAATGAAAAAATTATCTATGCTTTTATCTGTCTTGTTGTCGGCACTGATTCTTTCCTCATGCGGAAATAAAAATACGGCCGGCGTTTTAACCGCATCAGGCGAAAAAATGGATTCGTCTGTTTCTACTGACGATATGGACTTTACCTTTACAAAAAGCGATACCGAATACGGTTATGACGAATCCGAAGCAAAGACCGTAAGCGACAGCGAAGAAAATGTAAAGATAACGGCGGAGGGGACTTATGTTATAAGCGGTTCCCACAGCTCTGTAACGGTTGATGCCCCTCAAGTGGCTAAGGTTAAATTAGTGCTTAAAAATGCAGAGATATCAAATCAAAACGGACCGGCAATATATGTAAAGAGCGCCGATAAGGTCTTTATAACCGCATATGAGAATACTGTGAATTCCGTATCGGACGGAGGCTCCTATTCATCAGACTATGAAGGAACCAATGTTGACGGAGCCGTATTCAGCAAAGCCGATTTAACGCTTAACGGCGAGGGAACGCTAAATATTAACGGGAATTACAAATGCGCTGTCGTCTCAAAAGATGACCTTGTAATTTGCGGACTTACGCTTAATGCGAAAAGCACGGGCAGTGCCGTTGAGGGTAAGGATTGCGTAAAAATTAAAGATGCCGTGCTTACCGTAAATGCAGGGTCGGACGCAATTAAGTCAACTAACGGTGAGGACGCAAACAGAGGATTTGTGTATATCGAATCGGGAATCTGTACTCTTACGGCGGCAAACGACGGAATACAGGCAGAAACCGTGATAAAGCTTTCGGGCGGAGATATAACCGTTACGGCAGGCGGCGGAGCAACGGAAAAGGCACAGTCCGGTAACGGCGGTATGAGACCGTTTGACAGCAGCACGGTAAATGATGAGGAAAGCACAAAGGGGATAAAGGCAACAAAGCTTATTTTTGCAGAGGGCGGAAGTGTTAATGTAAATTCTGCGGATGACAGCATACATTCAAACGGTGACATAGAAATAAACGGCGGTAAGTTCACGCTTTCATCGGGTGATGACGGAATACATGCCGACGGCGCACTTATAATAAACGGCGGAGAAATTTCCGTTATAAAGTCATACGAGGGTCTTGAGGGCAAAACGGTTACCGTAACCTCCGGTACGGTGGATATAACGGCGTCCGACGACGGTATTAACGCCGCAGACGGCAGCGGCACACAGGGCGGCAGAATGGGAGGAAATACCTCGGGCGATGTATATATAGATATAAGCGGAGGATATATAACCGTAAACGCTTCGGGCGACGGAGTTGACTCTAACAGCAGTATTACGGTTTCAGGCGGAGTTTTGCTTGTGAGCGGTCCTGAGGACAGCGGAAACAGTGCGCTTGACTGTGACGGAACGGCGGTTATAACAGGGGGTACCGTTGTGCTGTGCGGCAGCTCCGGTATGGCGGAGTCATTCTCGGACAGCTCTACACAGGCATCGCTTATGTATTCGCTTGCGAGTGCCGCAAAAGCAGGCAGCAGCGTGGCACTGTCCGATTCGGACGGAAGGGTAATAGCCTCATTTGTTCCGTCAAAGCAATACAGTAATGTTATTATAAGCTCGCCGGAGCTTAAAAAGGGAAGCAGTTACACACTCTCATTGGGCGGAACCGTAACAGAATGTGACAAAAACGGCTATACCGAATCCGGTAAGGTTTCGGGCGCTGAAAGTGAAGAAAGCGTGGAAATAAGCTCTATATCTACAATTTACGGAACTTCGGGTGGAAATATGGGCGGAATGAATAAAGGAAAAATGCAGGGCAGTCAGGGCAAATTCGGCGGCGGAGAGTCGGGCGGCAATCAGCCGGCAGAGCCTCCGGAAGATTCGGGAAACGCCGAGAGAAAAGCACCTCGTGAACTGCCGGGCAATACGAATACGGCGCAATCGTAAAAAACAACGGAGCGATATTTATCGCTCCGTTGTTTAATGCTTTACAAAAGTCTTGCTTCAAGATAAAATCTTTTATCGTTTGCGTGCCCCATTGAAAAGGTTTTTCTCGGAAGAGAACCGTCCTGCTTTACTGCATCAAACAGCTCGCTTTTTTTCATACCGTCAAAAATAAAGCCGACGGTATTCGGTTTTGAGGCAAGCGTGTGCAACGATTCTTCACCGTGTATATAGTCAACCTTAAGCTCCGGGTTTTCTTTAATGTATCTGTCAATGAATTTTTGAAGTGTGCCTACACAAAGCTTAGATAGCGGTTTAACGGATATTTCACGCTTGTTATCTCCGAAAACACAGGTGAATTTTTGTGCGTCCGGTCCGTCGTACCTGCCGCCTGTAAATTCAGTGAAATCGTGTATTACCTTTTCGGGTTCTGCACCGAAAATAACACGGTAAATAGGTTCAAATTCAAGCGAATCATCATGTATATTAACTATTTCAACAAGCGCATAGCGTGAGTTCTCGGTTTTGTTAATGCGGTAGCACTCTTTGGCTGATGCAAGGGAATGATTGCCGTCTCCTACGGCAAAAAGCAATTTATCGTCACTGTCTTCAATAAGGGCGTTAAGCGCCTCCTGCATTTCTGCTGCAGCTTTTCCGTCAAGCGCTTTACCTGTTATATGACCTCCTCCGAGCATCAAATCAAAATCATACAGCGGCTTTGAATCTGCTGTTTTCTTATCAAGCGGAGCAATTACCGTCATATCGGGGTCGTCTATTAAAAGCATTATATGAGGCAGCTCAAGCGGAGCGTCCTTTCTTATTGTTACACGGGGCGGAATACGCTCCGGCACGGTTTCCTCGGTCGCTCTTATAAGCGTTTTACTGCCTTTCTCGTATGAGTAATCGCACAGGTCTATAAGTCCTACAACGCCCCTGCGGACTTTTCCGCCCGTTACGGTGCGTTTGGTGTAAATAAATGTGCTTTTAAGCACATTGAAAACGCCTGTATCAATATACCTTTTCATATTTGCGTTTATTTGCGCTATTCTGCCGGAGTTATCGTTTGACAGGTAAACCTCCGGAAAAACGATATTAAGGGCGGACGGCGCATCACCGACATATTCTTCGGCGGCTTTCCAGTATTCGGGTTCCGATGTGTACTGGTCGCAGGCTATCACAGCCCATTTATCAAAATTGTCTTTCGGCAAAAGTATATCGGCAGGTAAAAAAGCTTTTTTCATAATTTTTACATCCTTTAAAAAATGCGGCAAGCTTACTTGCCGCAAATATTGTTTATTTATAGTAAGAAAACTCTATTGCCGTTATGGCGTCGTCCGCCGGATTTATATAAACCGTAATTCCGTTTCTGCGGTCCTTTTCGGTTATAAAATAGTCAAGATAATAATCGGTTTCGGAAATGCCGTAAAAATGTGAGGGAGTACCGAGTGTGTCGATAATGTCCGTAATAGCCATTTTGTTATTTACGCCGTTAATATTGAAGGGTGTGTAATTGTCCGGAGAGGTATAAAAGTCATTATCAATCTTAAACTTTACTATATTACATTCTTTAAGCTTTACGGAGCTTTTTGAGGAATTATAGAACTTGGCCTTGATTTTCACACCGTCGGCATTTACAAATACGGTATCTGCCGAATCGCCTGCGTATACAAGCGATTCTTTATCGTAGGCGCTGTTTTCTTCAAGCGTCCAACCGAGACTTTCCAAAGCAGTTACCGATGTGGGAACGGAAAACTCATTCTCCGCAAAGTGTGCGTCAAGCTCAAATTTTTTGCCTAAATATACATCGGAATAATTTTCTTCATCAAAAACGCTTATATCAACATATTGCGGCATAATTTTATCATCGGACATTATTTTCGGTCGTTTGACATTTTCGGGTGCTTTTTTTACAGCGCTTGAAGTGCCTGATAATGCGCTTGAAGAAGACGCATAATCTTTGTCGACCGGGTTGCATGCCGAAAGACACAGCAAACTTGTAATAAGAAGAAATATTGCTGTAAAATAAAGGCGTTTTTTCATAATTGCGTCCCCCTAAAATCTATATTACTATTTTATTCCCAAAGCGTTTAAAAGTCAACAGCATATTTGCCTTTATCAGGCAGATATTTTATTCAGAAATTTTCGCAAATGCATTTCTACATCCTGAGTATCTACAAGATAGCTCATACCGTGATCTGCACCGTCCACAAGTAAAATTTCTTTTTCACCTGCGGCGCCTTTGTAATTCCGTTCACTCATTTCGCAGGGTACAAAATTATCGTTTTTGCCGTGAATAAACAGTACGGGAAGCTTGGAAGCCGCAAGCGATTTCTCGGTAGAAACGCCGTAAATACCGAAATGCCCTGTAATAATGCAAAGCAAATTCATAATCGGAAGAAATACCGAGGCGTTAATGTGAAAGCTTTGCCTTGCAACCTTTTTTATTATTTCTACGGGCGAGGTAAATCCGCAGTCTGCTATGATACCCTTTACATTTTCAGGCAGGTCAAGACCTGCGGCAAGCAGTACGGTAGTAGCTCCCATAGACATACCGCCGAGTATTATTTTAGAGTCGGGGTCTATAGATTCGGTGTAAAATTTTGCCCATGAAACGGCGTCGTATCTTTCCTTTACTCCGAATGTAATAAGCTTACCCTCGCTTTTTCCGTGACTGCGCTGGTCGGCAAGTAAAACATTGTAACCCTGTTCACAGTAAAGTCTTACCGCACAGGAAAAGTCACGGTTTGCCGACGAGCGATAGCCGTGAAATAAAATTACCGTATTATGCGAATGCATATCAAAATATCTGGCGGCGAGCGTCAAACCGTCATAGCTTTTACAGTAAACCCATTTATACGGCTGTGAATTGATGTAATTAATGCCGTTTTTAATCACAGGGCGGTATTCGTTTAAAAAATCATTTTCCTTTGAGTCTATATCGGATGATTCATCTTTTCTGCGCCTGACAAAAGCCATAAAAAAGAAATAAACGGAAAATAAAACTATAAGAATCAGGATAAATATTACCGAAAGCAAAACAACCATTTATATCACCTAATTTATATTGCCCGTATTTTTCAAATTTTATTATACGGCTTTTCCGCCTCACGGGTTCGGTATTCGTGCTTTTCGTAAAAGCCGATAAGCTCCTCTCCGTCTCTTAAAGCTACCATATATACATCCTTGTTCTCTTTCGGATTATGATATGTAAATATAATATTATGCGCTTTATCTGCTTTGAACCAGTTAATTACTGCGTCGATTTTTTTGTTTGAGTCTGCGTTGTGGCAGTCCTTAAGGCTTTTACCGGTAAGGTCGCCATGATAGCGGCTTACGGCTGCCGGATTCATATAAACTATTATGCAATCAAGATTGCAGATAACAACGGCGGCGGTATCCTGTTCGACAAGACTTTTAAAATATTTTTCAAGCATGGCTTTCTCCTTTAAAATAAAGGCGCCGCATAGCCTGCGACGCCGTATATTTAAGCTTCTTTATAGTTGCGGGCTTTTTCGAATTCTTCCTCAAGCTCTGCGGAGGGTTTTTCGGTAGCAAGTGATACCGAAATGATGAATATGCACGATATAAGGAATGCCGGCAAAAGCTCGTATATTCCGAATACACCGCCGAGAGGCTTTAAAAGCAGCTTCCATACAAATACCATCACACCGCCCGAGACCATACCGGCAACGGCGCCGGGTCTGTTTATTCTCTTCCAGAAAAGCGAGAACAGAATTACCGGACCGAAGGTGGCTCCGAAGCCTGACCAGGCGAATGAAACTATTTCAAATATAACGCTGTTTTCGTTCCAGGCAATTATCATACCTATAACGGTTATTGCCATAAGCATAATTCTTGAAACACGCATAACCTGCCTGTCGTCCGCATCCTTTTTAACAATACCCTCGTAAAGGTTTTTGGAGACTGCCGAGGCAGCTATAAGAAGATATGAGTCGGACGAGCTTATTGTTGCGGCAAGTATGCCTGCCATAATAACACCAGCGATTACCGGATGGAACAAAAGCTGAGAAAGATGTGCAAAAACATTTTCTGCGCCGCTTTTGGTTGCAAGTGCGGCGTCGGTAGGAAGAACCGCTCTGCCTATAACGCCGATACAAACGGCGGCGGTAAGCGAAATAGCAACCCAGATAATCGCAATTCTGCGAGATCTTTTAAGCTCGGAGCTTTTTCTTATCGCCATAAAGCGCAAGAGAACCTGCGGCATACCGAAATATCCGAGTCCCCACGAGAGGGTAGAGAGTATAGTGAGAAATCCGTAGCTTGATGCCTCACCGAACAGCGGAGCACCCGACGCCGCCTGTTGAACACCGGCTGCGTCTGTGACGGGAGAAGCAATATTTACAAGCGAAAGATAACCGGGCATGCTGCGTGCATTATCAATTACGGCATTTATTCCGCCGGCATTTGCCGTTCCGAAAACCAATACTCCGACAAGGGCTACTACCATAACTACCGCTTGCATAAAATCGGACGCACTTTCCGCAAGGAAACCGCCGATTGCCGTATATATAAGTACAAATATTGCACCGGCTATCATCATTGAATGGTAAGAATATCCGAACAGACCGGAAAAGAGCTTCCCGCAGGTTACAAAACAGCTTGCCGCATAAACGGTAAAGAAAATAAGTATAAACATTGCGGAAATTCCGAGTATTATTTTTTTCTTTTCGTGGAAACGGTTGCTTAAAAAGTCCGGAATGGTTATTGAGTCGCCTGAAACTATTGAATAAGAACGCAGTCTCTTAGAAACCAACAGCCAGTTTACATATGTACCTACGGCAAGACCTATTGCAGTCCATGCGGCGTCAGCCAATCCGCACCAATAGGCAACACCGGGAAGTCCCATTAAAAGCCAACCGCTCATATCGGAAGCCTCGGCGCTCATTGCTGCGACCCACGGTCCCAGTGAACGGCCGCCTAAAAAGTAGTTATCTGAATTTGCCTGTGCTTTTTTTGCAAAAAATATGCCGATTAATATTACTATAAGCATATATCCTGCCATTGCAAACAGAATTTGCAATTTATCGTTCATTTAAATCTTCCTTTCCTTCAAACCCACATAGCGGAATTATAACATAATTGCCTTATTTTGTAAATATTTTTATTTTCAGAACATTTTTACTATCTGAGGTACTATATATGTCACAAAAGTGACTATTGCTCCGGCGCTCAGCACACCGAGAAGTATTGAGGGAAATGCTTTTTTTAGCGGCATTTCAAGCATTGCGGCTATAAGTGCGCCGGTCCATGCGCCGGTTCCGGGGAGCGGTACCGCAACGAAAATGAAAAGCCCCCAAAAAGCGTATTTCTGCACCGTTTCGGATTTGCTGTTTGCTTTGTTTTCAAGTCTTGTTACAAGGCCGTTCAGCCGAGGCATTTTTTCACGCATAAAAGCAAATATCTTTTTAATAAAGATTATAATAAATGGAACGGGAATAAGATTTCCGATTATTGATACGAGTACGGCAACCCAAAACGGCAAGCCCCTGCCTACGCCTATCGGTATAGCGCCCCTAAGCTCTATTACCGGCACCATTGAAATCAGAAATGTTGTAATTATTTTGCCTAAAAATGTGTTGAAAAAGCTCACTTAAATACCTCCGAGTATTATTTTAATGATGAAAGCATCTTTTTTGCACAGGCAATTATAAATTTAATATTAACTGCCGCAATAAGAATAATGCACAACGCCTGAACCGCTTGCCAATACGGCAGCTCTGTCACCGAAAAAACGGTTTGAATAAGAACAATCACGGTATTTGCCGCAACATGACCGCCGTAAAGGTTGAAGGGTAAATGCTTTTTCGAATTTATCGCCCTTATTACAAATACCGCAAAATAGCTTAAAAGCGTTGCTATAGCTGCACCCTGAACCCCAAGCGGCGACGGAATAAGAATAAAATTCAGCACAATATTTATAACTGCACCTGCGAGAGCGGTTATAAAAGACAGTCCGCTTTGCTTTGTAACCACATAAACCGTACCGACAAATGATGTAAATGCGGTGAATATCATAGCTCCCGAAAGCACCGGAACATATTTCCATGCTTCATAGTATTCTTTTGCGGCAAGTATTTTTATTGCCGGTTTAGCAAACGCTATAATGAAAGAGCCTGCTAAGAACATCACTGCCTGGAAAGAACGCCATACGCCCGAGAAGAATTTTATATGTTCTTTTCTGTCTCCGTGCGATTCGGTAACGGCAGAAAACTGCCACGCCTGCATAAACATTGTCGATACCAAGGTTAAAACAGTTGGTATCTTATATGAAACCGTGTATAAACCGTTAGCGGTCTGACCTATAAATCCGTTTACCATATATCGGTCGGAAACGCTTGTTATCCACCAAAAAATCGTTGTAGGAATAAGCGGTATGCTGTATTTAAGCATTTTAATAAAAGCGACTTTTTTGGGATGAGGAGTAAACTGCCGCCACAGTCTTTCTTTCAGGAATAAAAATACCGTGCTTAAAAAATCCGCCAATACAACCGAAAGCACATAACCCGTTACACCGATTTTAAAAACCGCAAGGAAAAGTATATTAAAGCCTATTACTATTGAGGTGTTAAGTATCCCCTGTACCGCAAACAGCGCAGTGTTGCCGGTTGCTCTTACAAACTGTGAACAAAGCGAATGATAACAGGATGCCATTGTATAAACAACAATAAGCCAAATATATCCCTTAAAGCTTTTTACCGTGCAAAGTATAGGCACTATTATAACAAATGCGAGCGCACCGGCGGTTATCACCGCAAATCCGGCGGTGAAAATACTTCGCCTGCCCCTTTCGTTGTCAAGCGCAAACCTGAATACGCCTTCCGTTATTCCGAGGGAAATAATAGGGAATAGCATATTTGCGGTTTGGGTTATAAGGTCTGCGGTGCTGTAATCGGCAGGGGAAAGATATCCGGTATAAAATCTGACCATAAAAAAGACCAGTATTTTAGAACCGAATGTGCCGGCGCTTATGAGAAATGTGTTGGAAAGCAGGGTTTTATATTTATTCATATAAAAGCGGCTTCCTTTCCGTCTTTAAATTCAAAAAACACATTTATAATAACACAAGTAAAACTTAAAAGCAATTAATAAGTGTAATTTAAAAAGCTTTTTGCAAAAAAATCTTGACAAAAAAGCATTAATATAATATTATTTATGATATGCCGCTGTGGTGGAATAGGCAGACACAAGGGACTTAAAATCCCTCGGTAGCGATACCGTGCCGGTTCAAGTCCGGCCAGCGGCACCAAAA
>JAFOYI010000074.1 GCA_017391425.1 Clostridia bacterium
ATCAGGTTCTCAATGACGCAACGGTTTTTTGCGATTTTTCTATGTAATTCATAACATCGCTGCAATTAAAACCAAGCAGACTTTTTCTAAAACCAACCGACATTTTTTTCGTCCCCTAAAAACATTTGTAAACATTATAACAGCTTTTTCTGCATTTTACAAGCGTTTTATAACCGTTGACTTTTTTTATTTTTAATAGTATTATATTAGTGTTTAATATTTGAGGGTGAATTATGGAATTTAAAGAATTAAGATGTAAGATAATAGAAAAATATTTTTCAAATATGAACGACAGACAGTTTGAAGCGGTAACAACCGTAAACGGCCCTGTATTAGTGCTTGCCGGAGCCGGAAGCGGAAAAACAACCGTGCTTGTCAACCGTATTGCAAACCTTGTGAAATTCGGCAATGCGTATAACAGTAATTACTGTCCTGATCTTCCGGCGGATTTAATCAAGACCGGGGAAGACTACTTAAACGGAGTAACTGATTTTGTTCCTAACGGAATATTCAGCGTTTCACCGGTAAATCCTTGGAATATTCTTGCTATTACATTTACAAATAAGGCGGCGGACGAACTTAAGGAACGAATTTCCGCAAAGCTTACCGACGGCGGCGAGGATATATGGGCAGGTACATTTCACTCGGTTTGCGGTAAAATTCTTCGCCGTTACGGGGACAGACTCGGTTATACCTCGCATTTTACAATTTATGATACCGACGATCAGCGCAGACTTATGAAGGATATACTCCGCAGTAATGATATAGATGAAAAAATTTATCCGATAAAAAGCGTATTGTCCGCTATTTCAAACGCTAAGGACAGTCTTATCGAACCGGATGAATATAAAAATACAGCAGGAAGCGATATCAGGCAAAAAACTATCGCACAGCTCTACAAGATTTATCAGCAAAGGCTTATTAAAGCCGACGCTATGGATTTTGACGATATGATTGTAAACACAGTCCGTCTTTTAAAATCCGACAGCGAGGTTTTAGACTACTATACTAATAAATTCAAGTATGTTATGGTGGACGAATATCAGGATACAAACCACGCACAGTATGTTTTGGTGAGCCTGCTTGCCTCCGGCTATAATAATTTGTGCGTTGTCGGCGACGACGACCAGAGCATTTACCGCTTCAGGGGTGCTACCATTGAAAATATACTTAATTTTGAGGATGAATACAGTGGTGCCAAGGTAATACGGCTTGAACAGAATTACCGCTCAACCTCTAATATACTTGACGCCGCAAATGCGGTTATCAGTAATAATGCCGGGCGTAAGGGCAAGGAATTATGGACAGATAACGGAACCGGCGATAAAATTGAGGTTTACACAGCCGAGGATGAACGGGGCGAGGCAAGATTTGTTGCACAGAAAATTCTTGAAGGTGTAAGAAACGGCGCAAAATTTTCTGACAATGCTGTACTTTACCGAATGAACGCACAGTCCGGTTCACTTGAAAATGTATTTTTAAGAAGCGGAATTTCCTACCGTGTAATAGGCGGAATGAAATTTTTTGACCGCAAGGAAATCAAGGATATTATTGCCTATATGCAGCTAATAAATAATAACAGCGACGACCTGCGTCTGCGCCGTATTATTAACGAGCCGAAAAGGGGAATAGGCCCCACCACCGTAAACAACGCCGCCGCAATAGCGGCAGAGCTCGGAATACCGATTCTTGAAGTTTTAAAGCGTGCCGATGAATTTGACGGTATATGCCGTGCCGCATCAAGGCTGCGTCCGTTTTGCGAGCTGATAGATAATCTTACGGAATATTCCTACGAAAATTCAATTTCCGACCTGTATATCGAAATACTTGAACAAACAGGGTACAGGAACAGTCTTACTTTAAACGACGAGGATAAGGAACGCCTTGAATACCTTGATGAATTTGCAACCACTATTGCTCAATATGAACAGGATGCGGAAGAACCGTCTCTTTCTGAATTTCTTGAACAGATAGCACTTGTAAGCGATATAGATTCGCTTGACGGCGAAGATGACAGGGTAGTTCTTATGACGGTACATTCCGCAAAGGGTCTTGAGTTTAACAATGTATTTCTGATTGGTATGGAGGAGGGGATTTTCCCGGGAAATCAGTCAATATATTCGGGTCCTGCCGAAATCGAGGAAGAACGGCGGCTTGCATATGTAGCCATCACCCGTGCGAAAAAGCACCTCACCGTTACAAACGCATATACAAGAATGTTGTTCGGCTGTACGGGAAGAAATATGCCGTCCCGATTTTTAAAGGAAATACCTGAAAGGCTGTGCAACATTTCGGGACTTATATTTTCTGTGCCTTATGAAGACAGCCGCAAAAAAACCGATACCGCAAGGACTGATATATCTTTCGGCAAATCTTCTCATCACTTCGAAAAAGTTACTGTGAATTACACGGCGGGTCAGCGGATAAAACACCCGACTTTCGGAGAGGGTATGATTATTTCGGTAACTCCTATGGGTGCGGATAATCTTTTGGAGATTGCGTTTGACAGCGTCGGAACCAAAAAACTTATGTCAAACTACGCTAAATTAACCGTTATTTAATAATTTAGGTATCTTATTTTCAAAATTTAATGGTATTATTACTCTGTGAAAGTAAAATAAGTGCATTTTTTGCTTTGGAAGGTAATGGTGATTTTTATGACAGCCACAAGCTCAGTGGTTAAGCTTACTGCAAAAACCGCACTCAAAAATAACTGGCCTAAGGCGGCGGCAGTATGCGTTATTTCGGTTTGCGCCCGGCTTTTTGTCGGTTTAACGGCTTCGCTGGCGGCTTATATGGCAAACGGTACGGTCGGTATAATTCTTTCCGCCGTTTTGTCGTTTTTTATTTTGTTACCGCTGTTTTTGGGAGTTATCCGATTTTTTTGGCGAATGATTTTCAGTGCGGACGATTCTCCTGTTTTGGTTTTTTACTATTTTTCGGGTAAAAAGCATTATATGCGTGCCGTTAAGCTGGCGTTTCTGCTTACCGTCCGTGCGCTGTTTTTCGGAATAATACTTCTTATACCGGCTATGATAGTAGATTTATTTGCCGGTTCGTTCTTGTATGATGCGCTTAATATTGCCACTCCGCTTTGGACAACAAATCTGTATTACCTTTCGCTTTTTCTTAAAACCGTAGCTTTTGTTATACTGGCATTTATTATGGCAAGATATTATATAGCTCCGTTTTTGCTGATTGCGGACGAAGAAATGGAAGCGGCAGAGGCAATTCATATGTCCGATGTAATATCAAAGTCTACAATTCTTGATTTTATTTATTTGTTTTTCAGCTTGATTGGTTGGATTGCTTTATCCGTTCTTGTTGTACCGATTATTTTTACTCTTCCTTACATTATAACATCGTTTAGCGTTCATGTGCGCTTTGCGGTTGCAGAATACAACAAGCGGGTCGATAAACTGAATTCCGATTCATTTCCGACCTTTGTGGCAGGTATATAGTATGATTATATTGGCTTCGGCTTCGCCGAGAAGAAAAGAACTTTTAAGCCTTATTTCTGATGATTTTAAGGTTGCGCCGTCTGATTGTGACGAAAGCATACCGGAAGATATGCCGGTATGCGAATTTCCTGAATACATAGCAAGGGAAAAAGCCATAAGCGTTTCAAAAAAATTCCCGCATGATACGGTAATCGGCGCAGATACCGGAGTGTTTTCGGGCGGTAAAATTTTGGGAAAGCCCACTGATGAGGAAAATGCCCGTGAGATGCTTAAGGAGCTTTCGGGAAAAACGCATAAAGTAGTAACCGGCTGTGCAGTTGTGAAAAACGGAATATGTCAGTCATTTTCCGCAGAAACGCAGGTAGAATTTTACAGCCTTACCGATAATGAAATTGAAGCTTATATACTTACCGGTGAACCGTTTGACAAGGCAGGGGCTTACGGTATTCAGGGTAAAGGCAGTTTGTTTGTCAAGCGCATTGACGGTGATTATTTTAATGTTGTCGGTCTCCCGATTGCAAAGCTTAAAAGGTTTATAACAAAAATATCCGAGGCTTTTTAAAGTCTCGGATATTTTTTGCTTTTTAAATCGGCTTTTTGTCAATAGTGTTATCAGTAAAGCTGACATGAGCAGGCTTTATTTTATTTTTTAATTTCGGG
>JAFOYI010000075.1 GCA_017391425.1 Clostridia bacterium
CCGAGTACACTTGTATTTGCTGCGGCAATACTTACAGGTCTTAAGTTATTTGATAAAATCGCAAAGCATGCCGGTGCCGGAACGCTTGTGCCTATAACCGGATTTGCAAATGCAGTTGTTTCACCGGCAATAGAATTTAAAAGTGAAGGCTGGATATTGGGACTCGGTGTAAAAATGTTTACCATTGCAGGACCTGTAATTGTTTACGGTACATCTGCAAGCGTGATTTACGGATTAATATTGTATATCGTGGGCTTGTTTTAAGGTTTGTTTTAATAATACAGGAACACAGCAGTCATATTTTCAAATTAATATGGCTGCTGATTAATATGTCTGATTTTATGTTTAATACTCCCCAAAATATACTAAATATTCATTTAGTATAATTGGCAGTGTGAAAATAACATAATACAATATAAATTCCCCCACTGACATTTCAAAAATAACGAAGACGCAGCATATTCCGCAAACACCCAACGAGTGCTTAGTTCGATAACCAATATAACCATAACAGGAATATCAGAAAACTAAATCCTCCTTAAATAAGGAGGATTTTTTATAGCTTAAGCATCTTTTTTACTCTGTTGTGAAATCTGCTGATATAAAACATCGCAGTTCGTGATACCGCAATATCGTATAAAACAAATACTGCGTTACCGACGGCTAAAAATACATATGCGCCGTACTTACCGAGCGTTTTAAAATCATCAAGTGAAATACCGAATATTCCTGCAAAAATTAAATATACCGAAATCACTGCCGCATTAAACACCAAAAGCTTTAATATCCACTCAATAACAGGCTTGTTCAATTTTTCTATTATTGCCTTTAATATCGGATAATAACCGAACAAACAAATGTACATAAGCTTACTTTCAGGCTCTGCAAAAAGGAAAACAAGCAACGAAGACGCAACATAAGCCGCAAACGCCCAACGAGTGCTTAGTTCGATAACCACTATCATCATAAGAAGTCCCGTAACTGCAGGAACGGCATATGTAAAATACGGAAAATACGAAAGCAGCATAAATATCACCGAAAGCGCTGTAATTATGCTGCAAAAGGTTATTTTAATACTGTTTTTCATATCAGCAACACGGTATCAGGTCGCCGCCCATACATTCACAGCAACAGTCTGCACAAATAAGTCCCTGACAAACATCGCACGCACTGCATCCCGAGCCTGTACTGCCGTAGGTTCTGTAGGGATTGTACTGTCTGCCCTGTTGGCGTGCAGCGTTTTGAACCGCATTTCTGTATTCCAAATTATTCGGGTCCATTCTTGATGCTGTAGTAAAGCTTGTAAAAGCCTGATCAAACCAACCCCTGCGGTAAAGTACGGTACCGTTAAGGAAATACCACTCAGCGTCCCTTGATTGCGGAGGAACTCCGTCAAGCACTTCCTGTGCCTGTTCAAGCCGCCCCTGATTAATCAGATTGCGTACATCCGGAAAAGACGATGTGCTGCTTCTGCCTGCATTATAAGTATTGCCGGTGGTTCTTCCGCCCCTGCGCTCTGCCATAATGCTGTCGTAAGCTTCGTTAATTTCTTTCATTTTTTCGCCGGCAAGGTCTGAAAGCGGATTATCGGCATAATTATCGGGATGATACTTGCGTGCAAGTTCCCTGTAAGCATTTTTTACTTCGTCATCGGTTGCGTTTTTCGAAACGCCCAATACCGCATACGGATCGGTCATATTTTAAGCTCCTTTTTAAAAGTATCCTCAAGACCGAGATATATAATATTTCCCAGTATGGATTTATATTTTTTTACATCCAAAAGCTCAAAGGCTTTTCCTGCCTCATTCGAACAGACATAAAGCTGCGGTAGAATACGCCTTTTTATAAGCTCTTCCCTATCGCCCGAAAACTCATTTTTAAGACAGTTGTACGAGCCTGACTTTATATCCTCCTCAAGATCGCACGCAGCGTCTAAAATATAAATATATCTGCCAATGCAATAACCTATTCTTTCCAAAACCCGTTTTTGAGCCGTATCTTCACTGCACTCTTTAAGTATTTGCCCGAGCGCATAAGCCGTAGGATCCGCCGCCTTATCAAGTGAAGAACAGTTTTCTTTTTCGAGACTGTCCTGTCTATCAATATAACTGCGGACAATATCCTCAATTTTCGGAAAAGCCTTCGCCGCTTTTTTATGTGCATATGCAAACAGGGGTTTAATACAAACAAATCCGAATTTTTTAATGCCCTTTTCGTCCTTGATATTATCCGTAAGCTTGTAATACGACATTATCATTGCCGCCGCCGCAGGCATTTTAAGCTTTTCGTTATTTTTGCAAAAATTGCATTTTTTAAACGGATTGAATACACAACGCTTTCGCTCAATCGGGTCGCATCCGAGAGTTAAGGACATATTGACAAGCGCTAAAAAAGTAAAATCATAGCTGAGTGTAAAGCGAGACCATATGCCGTAAGTTTTTCCAAGCTCTCTGCAAAGCGAACAGTAAACCGCCTTATACGCCTCGTATTCCTTAACCTTCAGCTCCGGCTTGTCTATTCTTACATATCCGAACAATTACACTCTCACCCCGTTTTTTACATTTTATACTCAGTAAAAAGCCTATTGGTGAATAATGTGTAAACTTACAGCAACTTTTTAAGGAATTTTCCGGTATAGGATTTACTGCAAGCCGCTACTTTTTCCGGGGTACCGGCACAGACTACCGTTCCTCCCCTGTCCCCGCCCTCGGGTCCCAAGTCGATAATATGATCTGCCGTTTTAATAACATCAAGATTATGCTCTATTACAAGCACGGTATTGCCTGTATCGACAAACCGTTGCAAGACATCGATAAGCTTATGAACATCTGCCGTATGCAGTCCTGTTGTAGGCTCGTCCAAAATATAAATGGTTTTGCCCGTACTGCGTTTTGAAA
>JAFOYI010000008.1 GCA_017391425.1 Clostridia bacterium
ATATTCTGTCCCTTCGTTTCGCTCATAACCGAGCGAAGCATTTTATGCGACATTGTATTTGTAAAAAGAACCAAAAGGTCGGGCGTACCGATGTTTTTCATACTTCCCGTCATTTTTGTGTATACCTTGGCTTTGCAGGAGTACTCAAGGCACAGCTCCTTATATCTTCTCTCCATACATTCGTTACCGCCTACTATTACAACGCTCACGGCAAGCTTCCTTTCCTTTAGTTAGCATATGCTAACTCGAATTTAAAATTAAAATGCCTTTTCGGCACTTTCCGACTATATATTATCAAACGCAAGAAGCCTTTTCCGCTCCAAAAGGAAAGAAAAAGGCTCCAAGCGGACACAATTAAAGTAAATCCGTCATACTTTTAAGGCTTATTGCAAGGGTTGATGTATTGTGCAAAAGCGCCGAGGTTGACGCCGGCAAAACACCTGCCACCCCTAAAACTATAAGTGCTGTGTTGAATGACATAATAAACCTGTAATTGGCATGTATACGCTTTGTTAAACCGTCGGCAAGGCGTTTCATTATAATAAGCGAAGAGAGGTCATCTGAAGTTATGGCAACATCGGCAATTTCCTTGGTTATTGCCGCTCCTGAGCTTACCGCAACGCCTGCGTCCGCCTCCGAAAGCGCAGGTGCGTCATTAACGCCGTCGCCTATCATCACAACACGGCTGCCGTTTTCATGAGCCCGCTTTACAAAGGCGGCTTTATCCTCGGGTAATACTTCGGAATAATATTCTTTAATTCCAAGCTGTTTTGCAACTGCCCTTGCTGTGCGTTCACTGTCGCCCGTCATCATAACTATATGCTTAAATCCCTCTTTGTAAAGTTCCTTTATTACATGGGACGCCTCATCCCTTATCGGGTCTTCAATGCATATAACAGCGGCAAGCGAGCCGCCTATTCCCATATAAAGATGCGAATATTCGTCAGGCAATGATTCAAAAAGCTGTTTGTCGGGTATAGCGCACCCCTCATCCTCAAACACGAAATGATGACTGCCGATAACCACCCGTTTGCCGTCTACTACTCCTATAATGCCGTGCGCCACGACATACTCAACCTTTGAATGACATTCCTCGTGGCTTATTCCCCTGTCGCTTGCTTCCTTAACAACGGCATTTGCCATAGAATGAGGGTAATGCTCCTCAAGACAGGCGGCAATACGAAGTACCGAGGTCTCGTCCTCTCCGCCGAAGGTGACAATGCGTGCGACCTGCGGCGTAGCTTTAGTAAGCGTACCTGTTTTATCGAAAACTATGGTGTCTGCCTCGGCAACCGCCTCAAGAAATTTTCCGCCTTTGAAAGAAATATTGAGTTTATTTCCCTCCTTCATGGCAGACAGCACCGCAACCGGCATAGAAAGCTTTAAAGCGCAGGAAAAATCCACCATAAGTATTGCAAGCGCCTTTAACGGGTTTCGTGTTATCAGGTATGTAAGGGCTGTAGCACCGAGACTTATCGGCACCAGCCTATCCGCAAGATGGGAAGCCTTATCCTCTGTATCGGATTTAAGCTTTTCGGATTCCTCTATCATTTTAACTATGCGGTCATACCTACCGCCGCCGGCGATTTTTTCAACCGCTATAACACACTCGCCGTCCTCAACGACCGTGCCTGCATATACCATTCCGCCCCGTTTTTTCGGTACGGCTTCCGATTCGCCCGTCATAGACGCCTGATTAACCGTCATCTCACCCGAAACCACCTTGCCGTCAAGCGGAATCATATTTCCCGTTCTTACAACTATTTCATCGCCCTCGGCAACCTCATTTACAGGTACGGAAATCTCCTGCTCTCCCCTTTTAAGCCATACCGTATCCACACCCAATGACATAGTGCTTGCCAAATCATCGACAGATTTGCGGTGCGTCCAATCATCAAGTATTTCGCCCAGTTTAAGCATAAACATAATAAAAGACGCAGTTTTAAAATCGCTGCGCAGAAGTGAAACGGAAATTGCCGTTGCGTCAAGCACGGGAACCTCAATTTTACCCTTTAACAGGCACGACAGCCCATGCTTTATATATTTTGCGGCATAGAACACCGAAAGCACATTCCGAACGGACACAGGCAGAAAAACCGTCCTTGCGGCTCTTCCCATCGCCGTAAAAAACAGCTTATCCTCAAATTCACGGTTAAGTGCACGGCTTGTATGCTCCGGTACAAGAGATTTTGCATTTTCACTGTCAAATGAAAAGCGGGCCAGCGCAGTTATAACGCTTTCTCTGTCATTTTCAAATGTAATTACTGCGTCCCGTGTGCGATCGTACACTTTGACTTCCTTAACGCCGTTTACCGCACGCAGATAATATTCCAGTATATCCGCTTCGTCAAGCGACATTCTGCTTTTTTTGATATGTATACGCAGTCTGCCGAGCGATTCATGCATAATAACACATTTCATAAATAAAAACCTCTGTTAAAAAACCGTCGGAATTTTCCGACGGTTCTCATTTCTATTCCTCCGAAGCTTTATCGGAAATATCTTCGATTTCTTCTGCGGCAGCCGCACGGTCATCGTTAATCTTTTTAGCGTCGGCAAGAATATCGTCGGCATTTTCTTTAACGGCCGTAGCAGCGGTCATTACACATTCTTTAGCTCGAAGAACCGCAGCAGCAGTATGAGTATAAACCTTTTTAGCATCCTTACTTGACAGCACCTTAAGACCTGCCGTTCCGAAAAGAACGCCGCCTGCGAACAAACCTAATTTACCCCATGACATATCGGTAATACCCCCGTTCAATTTAGTTTACATATCATTATATATTCGTTTTTTATAAATTTCCGCTCCGTTTAGACAATAGCATCATCTGCTTTTTCAGTAAGCCAGCGGACTCATTCCGACACATTCCCTGAACGCCTTTGCAAATTTAGAGCCGTTGTCGTATCCGTAGCTTCCTGCAATTTCAAGCGGTTTCATTTTTTTGGGCGTGTAGGGGCGCAGTGCGTCTGCCGCAGTGCCCTTTAACATCTGCTTTAC
>JAFOYI010000076.1 GCA_017391425.1 Clostridia bacterium
GTTGCCCTTTTCCGCACTTTACGGCAAAAAAATTTCAAACCTTATAACGGCAGGTCGATGCATTTCCGTAACCGACTCAATGTGGGATATAACCCGTGTAATACCGGTATGTGCAGTATCCGGTCAGGCTGCCGGAACTGCATCTGCCATAACTGACGATTTTGCAAGCACGGATATAAAAAAGCTTCAAGAGCTTCTTAAAAATTCAGGCGTTGTACTGCACGAAAAAGAATTATAAAATGAAAACCTGCTGTTGATGTTTGTTTTCTAATTTATTAAATCTTTTTCAAAAATAGTTTTTAAAGTATCTCCCATAGGTTTTCGTCAATCCGATTTTAATGGATTCCTTCCAAATATGCTTTTTATTGATTTTTTTCGTGTGGCTCTACTGGCTTACCGCAACATCTATTACAGAACCATTTTAAACCGCTCAATGAGCGGTTTATTTTTTACTTGACAAATACCCCCATAGGGTATATAATCCATATAGATACCCTTATGGGGTATATTTTAAAACGAAAGGAAACTGTTATGAAAGAAGAACGGTATAATATAAGCGGTATGTCCTGTGCCGCTTGCTCTGCCTCGGTTCAGCGTGTTGTATCAAAGCTTGACGGTGTTGTAAGCTGTGAAGTTAACCTTGTGACCGAAAAAATGACAGTAGTTTATGACGAAACCAAAACAGGTCCGGCAGATTTTACAAAATCCGTAGAGCGTGCAGGCTTTGGAATTTCACCCGAAACTGCCGAAAAAAAAGAAAAACCCGAAAAGACAACTAAAGAAAAAAGCGATTTACCGACGCTTATTGTTTCTTCTGTTTTGTCCGCAATACTGCTTTATGTATCAATGGGTCAAATGCTTGTAAAAAATCTTCCTGTTCCGTTTTTTATGAATATGAACAGCGATCCTGCCGGCTTTGCGCTGACCCAGCTTTTACTTTGCATACCGGTAATATATATGGGAAAAAAGTTTTTCACAACAGGTATACCGCTGCTTTTAAGAGGTAACCCGAATATGGATTCGCTTGTAGCCATAGGTGCAGGCGCTTCATTTATATACAGTGTTGTTATGACCTACTCTATCCCCTATTATCACCACGCAGTTCATAACCTATATTACGAAAGCGTTGCGGTAGTTATAACGCTTGTGGCGCTTGGCAAGCACCTTGAGCTCCGCAGTCAGAAAAAGACCGCATCTGCAATAAAAAAGCTTATGGAGCTAAGTCCCGATACCGCAACCGTATTGCGTGACGGCAGGGAGATTACTGTTTCTACGCAAGATGTCAAGGTCGGTGAAACGCTTGTAATAAAGCCGGGGGATAAAATCCCGCTTGACGGAACCGTAACCGAAGGCTTAAGCAGTGCGGATGAATCTATGCTTACCGGCGAAAGCATACCGGTTGAAAAATCGGCAGGCAGTGCTGTTATAGGCGGAAGCATAAATCTTAACGGAGCTATTTATGTTAAAGTAACAAAAGTAGGCGAAGACACTGCACTTGCAAAAATAATCAAGTTTGTTGAGGACGCACAGAATAAAAAAGCTCCCATCTCAAAAACAGCCGATAAGGTTGCAGGAATTTTTGTTCCGGCAGTAATAATAATCGCTTTTTTAGCCGCCGCCGCATGGCTTATATCCGGCAAAGAAATTTCTTTCGTGCTTAAGGTATTTACAGGCGTGCTTGTTATCGCCTGCCCCTGCGCACTCGGTCTTGCAACACCTACTGCAATTATGGTGGGAACAGGACTTGGCGCCGCAAACGGAATACTGATAAGAAACGGTGAAATACTAGAAATAACGCATAAGGTAAAAGCCGTAATTTTTGATAAGACCGGTACGGTTACAGTCGGCAAGACAACCGTAACAGACATTTGCTCCGATGATGAAAATATGCTTTTATACTATGCGGCTTCCGCCGAGTCGGCATCAAACCATCCGCTGGCGAAGGCTGTGACAGAATATGCCTCCGATAAGGGGATTGAAATACAACGCCCCGAATCGCTTGAAAATATATCCGGAAAGGGTCTGAAATGCAGTTTAGACGGGAAAACGATATTACTTGGCAATGCCGCATTTTTAAAAGAAGGAGGTATTGATATTTCAAGCTATGAAGAAAGCGGGCAAAAGCTTGCAAGCGAGGGAAAATCCCTTATATATGTTGCCGCAAATAACAATGTCTTAGGCTTGATAGCCGTTGCGGATAGCGTAAGAGAAACCTCGGCAGCGGCTATCGCAAGACTTAAAAAGCTCGGTATACACACGGTAATACTGTCCGGCGACAACAAGGCATGTGCCGATTATATAGGCAATTTGGTTGGCGCAGATGAAGTATATTCCGAGGTTTTGCCTGAGCAAAAGGCAGAAATTGTAGCACAAATACGAAAAAAATACGGCACTGTTATGATGGTCGGCGACGGAATTAACGACGCCCCTGCCCTATCCGAGGCTGATATAGGCTGTGCCATAGGAAGCGGAAGCGACATTGCTATTGAGGCGGCTGATATAGTGCTTATGAAAAGCGACCCAACAGATGTAGCGAGAGCCATACGCTTAAGCCGTCTTACCATTACAAACATTAAGGAAAATCTCTTTTGGGCATTTTGCTATAACACGGTTTGTATACCGATAGCCGCAGGTGTCCTGTATCTGTTCGGCGGACCGCTTTTAAACCCGATGCTTGCCGGACTTGCCATGTCACTTAGCTCGGTATTTGTAGTGAGCAATGCTTTAAGATTAAGGAGTAAAAAGCTATGAGTGAATGTGAGTGCTGCAAAAAACAAAAGCACCGAAGTGAAAACGAGTACCGCTCCCTTATAAACCGACTCAACCGAATTGAGGGTCAGGTGCGGGGCGTAAAAAGTATGCTTGAGAATGAAGCCTACTGCACCGATATATTAATACAGGTATCGGCAATAAGTGCGGCGCTTAACGCATTTAATAAAGAACTGCTTTCAAACCACATACACACCTGTGTGGCTGAAAATATACGCAAGGGCGACGATACAGTCATTGACGAGCTTGTTGTCACCCTTCAAAAACTTATGAAATGAGGAAAAAATATGGAAAGAAAAATCTCTGTACCCGATATGCACTGTAACGGCTGTGTAAGCCGCATTGAAAAGGCTCTTAAAGCCGAAAAGCTTGACTTCAGCGTATCGCTTGAGGACAAAACAGTTACCGTAAACGGCTGTGAGAATTGCCTTAAAACAGCAGTTGATACACTTACCGACCTCGGATTTACACCGAGCGCACTTTAAGTCAAAAGATTAAAAGACCGACAGGGCAGTAAGTCCTGTCGGTCTTTTTTTACAGTTCAAGATATTTAATCAGGCTCGGTATCTGCGATTCAAAATCAACCCCGAGTCTTGGGTCTGTATCTTCTTCCATCGTCTTTTTTATGCAGGCAGCGGTAAAATTTACCGCTATCTGAGCCGCCGCCTTAAGGCTTCGCTCGTTCATAAGCGCCGCTGTCAGGGTGCTTGTAAAAATATCACCCGTTCCGTGGTACATACGCCCAAGCCGCTCTGTAAAGACATATGCCTTGTTCTCTCCGTCATACACCGCCGCACCTATGCGTCTTTCATCATAGTAAACGCCGGTAAGAACTATCTTTGAATGAGTTTTAACATACAATCCTTCAAGCAGGGTATTAATATAATCCTCGGTATACGGTCCTTCACGGTATTTTACGCCGAGCATAAGCGCCGCTTCTGTTATATTCGGGGTAATAATATCAGCCGCCGAGCATAGCTTTAGCATATAATTCGCATAATCGTTGTCAAAGCCCTTATAAAGCTTTCCGTTATCCGCCATAACCGGATCGGTTATCAGAAGCGTATCATTTCTGCTTATAAGGCGTGCCGCTTCCATTACAAGATATATCTGCTCTTTAGAACAAAGATAACCGGTATAAACAGCGTCAACCGTAATGCCTTCACTTTTCCAATGCCGTGCCGTCGGAACTATATCGGAGCTTAAGTCCCTTACCGTATAGTCCTTAAAGCCGCCCGTATGGGTAGAAAGCAGCGCAGTGGGAATAACAGCCGTTTCGACCCCTGCGGCAGATATTATCGGCAAAGCAACGGTAAGCGAGCATCTGCCGAGACAGGAAATATCGTGTATAGCCGCTATTCTTTTTTGCGCCATTGTCAACCCTTCTTTTTAAGGCATATATCCTTTAGTATACATTCATCACAGTGCGGATTTCTCGCCGTACATACTTCACGCCCGAAAAGAACCGTTCTGTGGCAAAAATCATTTGATTTTTCGGGTCTCAGCAGCTTTCGCATTTCCTTTTCAACTATAAGCGGATTTTTAGAATCGGTAAGACCTATTCTGCCGCATATTCTTATAAAATGCGTATCCGTTACAACCGCAGGCTTGCCGTAAATATCACCGCAAACAAGGTTTGCCGTCTTTCTCCCCACTCCGGGAAGTGTGGTAAGCTCCTCGATAGTATCGGGAACCTTACCGCCGAAGCGTTCGGTTATCTGCTTGCCGATGCCGACCAAATCCTTAGCCTTTGTTTTATAAAGACCGCAGGTTTTAATAAGCTCCTCTACCCTTTTTATATCGGCAGACGCCATACTTTCGGCGTTCGGAAAAGCCTTAAACAAATCCGGCGTCACCATATTAACACGCTTGTCCGTGCATTGTGCCGAAAGTCTTGTGGCTATAAGAAGCTGAAAGGCGTCTTTATATTCAAGCGAGCAAATCGCATCGGGGTAGAGCTTTTCAAGCCTTTCTACGGCAGCCGCCGCTCTTTCTTTTTTACGCATTTGCCGCCTCAAGCTTTAAGTCGCCCGGTTTTATAAGCCTGAGCTTTCTCATAGCCTCGGATACAGCAAGGCTTATAGCCGCAGGAAGTATAAAATGCATAACAAGTATCTCAATTATAGTAACAATCGGTGTAAATCCTGCGGCAATCATACTGTCATATGACATAAACTGACCGACAAGACCGGAAGTACCCATACCCGAGCCTACCGGATTGCTTGCCATTTTCAATACTGCTGACGAAACAGGACCTAAAATTGCACTGGAAATTACAGCCGGAAGCCAAATCAGCGGATTTCTTACAATATTCGGAACCTGTAACATTGAAGTGCCGAGTCCCTGTGCTATAAGTCCGCCAAATTTATTTTCACGGTAGCTTATTACGGCAAAGCCTATCATATTGCAGCAGCAGCCTATTGTTGCCGCACCGGCGGCAAGACCTGTAAGTCCCATTGAAATTCCTATTGCGGCGGATGAGATAGGCAGTGTAAGTATTATACCCATAAGCACCGAAACCACAATTCCGCCTATTATCGGGCTTTTATCCACATTGATATTAACAAGCTGACCTATAAACTTCATTGCAGCCGAAATATACGGTCCTATGAAATATCCGGCAGTAGCTCCGCTTAATATACAGCAAACCGGAGTCACTATTATATCAACCTTAGTTTTACCCGAAACAAGAGCGCCAATTTCTATTGCAATATATGCCGCTATAAAAGCGCCGAGAGGCTCGCCCGGAGCGCCCATTTGATAAGCTTCGTTAGCTATATTCGGGAATGCCCCAACCATACCTGCAACAGCCGCCGCAACGGTTGTAAGCGGTGTTGATTTAAGCTTGCAGGCAACGCCGACGCCTATACCTGCGCCCGTTACGGTTTTAGCCACGCCGCCCATTGCCGTAAGATATTCCCCGACAATATTGTTACCTGCCAATTTACCTATCTGACAAATGATAGTTCCGATAATCAGCGTGGAAAAAAGACCGTACGCCATTCCCGAAAGTCCGTCGATAAATAAACGATTCAGAAATTTTTTCATTTTCCGTTTTCCCCCAAGAGTGCCGCCTTTGCCGACAACCCCATTATTTTATATAATATATTATACAAAAAACTGTCCGTTTTCACAATAGTGTATATAACGATTTTTTATGACAATACTATTAATAATTTTAGACAGAGTATCTTAAACGGAGGTAATACCTTGAAAACAATAGCATTTTTTGACGCAAAGTCATATGACAGGGAAAGCTTTTCCAACTTCAGAAGTGATGAGCTTAACATAAGATTTTTTGAAAATAAGCTTAACAAAGAAACCGTAAGTATGGCGGCATGCTGCGACGGTGTTTGCGCCTTTGTAAACGATACGGTTGACCGTGAGGTAATAGACAAGCTCGACGAATACGGAGTAGGCATAATTGCAATGCGTTGTGCAGGATACAATAATGTCGATTTAAAAGCGGCAGCCGGAAGAATAAGGGCAGTAAGGGTTCCTGCATATTCACCGTATGCCGTTGCCGAACACAGCATGGGATTGCTTTTAACGCTTAACCGTAAAATTCACCGTGCATATATCAGAACCCGTGATCATAATTTTTCTTTAGAAGGACTTATCGGGTTTGATATGCACGGCAAAACCGTAGGAATTATAGGCACGGGAAAAATCGGAAGATGCTTTGCCGATATTTGCGAGGGCTTCGGTATGAATATATTAGGCTTTGACCCGTACGAAAGTCCGGAATTTGCAGGAAAATATGTAACGCTTGACGAGCTTTTAAAAGAAAGCGACATTATTTCGCTTCACTGCCCACTTACCCGTGAAAACAAGCACCTCATATCGGACGAAACAATAAATAAAATGAAAAAGGGCGTTTATATAATTAATACATCAAGAGGTCAGCTTATTGATACTCAAGCACTTAATAACGGTCTTAAATCCGGCAAAATAGGCGCCGCCGGGCTTGATGTGTACGAGGAAGAAACCTCGCTGTTTTTTGAAGATTTTTCAGACGAGGTAATAACCGACGACACCCTTTCAACCCTTATCTCAATGCCGAATGTAATTGTAAGCTCGCATCAAGCCTTTTTAACAAAAGAAGCATTAAGCGCAATAGCCGAGACCACCGTTAAAAACTTCCTTGATTATTTTTCGGGCAATGAGCTTAAAAATGAGATAACGGTATAAAATTCTCTTGACAGATATATTTGCCTGTGATAAAATTGCATTTATATTCGAGGGAGTAGTGGCGCCTGTTCAGGCGTTGCAAGTCAACACACTGACTGTAAGGTTTTTCTTCAGTCTGGCTTGTATTAAAGAACGAGACTCGGGTGCATTTCGGCGCCCGAGTCTTATTTTTTAGCAAAGTTTAAGGAGAATAGCTATGGGTATTTTTGAACTGTTTTTTATTGCGGTAGGTCTTTCAATGGACGCTTTTGCGGTTTCGGTATGTAAGGGGCTGTCTACACGGCAGCTCAAGCTAAAGCATTACTTTATAATAGGCGCATGGTTCGGCGGATTTCAGGCATTAATGCCGTCGCTCGGATACCTTTTAGGCTCAACCTTTGAAAAATACATAACACAGTATGACCACTGGATAGCTTTTATTCTGCTTTCATTCATAGGCGGAAATATGTTAAAGGAAGGCTTTTCAAAGGAAACAGAAGAAGCAAACAGCTCCTTTAGTATAGGCACAATGGCACTGCTTGCCATTGCCACAAGTATTGACGCCTTAGCGGTCGGAATAACCTTTGCGTTGCTGCCCGATGTTAATATCGTAGCGGCGGTTCTTTTTATAGGAGCCATAACATTCGTCATTTCGGGTATAGGTCTGAAGGTCGGAAATGTGTTCGGACTCAAGTACAAAAACAAGGCTGAAATTGCCGGCGGAACTATACTTATACTTATAGGTATAAAAATTTTGCTTGAGCATCTCGGAATACTTAATTTTTAAAGCACCCTCACAGCGCAGCGAAAGCTGCGCTGCCTTTCTTTTTAAGCCACAAATAAAGCACTGCGGAAAGTGCAAGCGTGAAGCCTGAAAATGCCGCCATATACGCCGCATATCCTGCTTTATAGCCTACAATGAAGAAGACCGCTCCGTAAATAATCGGATAAACTATATTTACTAAAAGCGTTATTCCCACGCTTGCGCTCTGTTTTATGGGGGTTATCTCATTCGTCCAGTTAAGGTTGGGCATTTTCACAGCCAAAAACAGACCGAAAAGCGATGACAATAAAGCGTAAGACAGCGATATAAGCAACACAAGAACAAGATCTAAAGCGGTGTATTTGCAAACAATTACCGTGCAAATAAATGCAAAAATAAGCGGCACAACAGTTAAAATAAGCTGTAATCTGAGCTTTGCTTTGAGTGCCTGCCACGGTCTTACAGGAAGTGACTGTAAAAGCCATAAGCTTTTGCCCTCAAGCGAAACAGACGGAGCCGCTATATCGTTCATTGAAGCGAGCATACATAAAAGTGCGGATATAATAATTACCGTACAGCCGGGTTTTTGCGAAAAGACGGCATTTAAAATCTCAACCATTTCCCTGCCCTTGATAAGAACCGCAATTCCGCCTATAAAAAGAAACAGGATGCCAAAGCCGCAGTTAATCATATAGCTCGGGCTTGAGGTAAATCGGTTAAATTCCTTACGAAGAAGCGCAGAATCCGTACCCTTTTGTTTTACGGTCGTGGCTTTATATTTTTTCTTAACCGTAACACCGGTTGCGGTTGAAATTTTTATAAAGCTTGATGAAATAATCCGCCACATAATGAGAAACAGTGCTATAACCACCGCAGCAATAATCAGCATGGCGGTAAGGTCGCCTGTCGCCGCATTTCCGAAAATATAGATCGGATAAGCGGCGCCTTTGATTTTTTCGCCGTAAACGGCAGCATTTGAAATAAGGTGGCTTATAATGCTTTGCGCCTTAAAATAAACAAAATAGTAAGCGCCGAAAAAGACGAGTGAAATTATAACCGTTATAAAGCTCTTATTCTTAAGCTTAAGACTGATTTTTGCAACCACATAACCCAGTGCCGCAGAAAGTGTAAGCACAAACAGGGAAACAAGGGCAACAAAAATTATTCCGCTTATAATTGCGCTGAGCTTTGCCGACACAACTATCCAATAAACTATAACCGCCGGAATCAAAACTATTCCGGAATACATAAGTCCCATAAGATAAACGCCGAGCAGACGGGAAATCATTATTGCGTTTACAGGTATCGGCATTGAAAGAAGAAAATCGTTATCCTTAGCAAGATAAAGACCGGCATATGTATTGAACACACTGCCAAATACACCGAGCAGGACGGCAATAAGCCCCATAATGGCAAAATAAAGCCAATCCATACCCACAGCTGAAAATGGGGTGCATATAGCAAGAGAAAGAAATGTAAATATACCGCCCAACACACCTGCCATAAGTAAAACAAACAGACCGATATACGCTGCGGTTGCCAGCTTAGAGCGTGCTTTATTTTTCTTTGCGTCATAATAGTAACTGCGGAAAATTTCCGTAAGCTGTTTCTTTAAAAGAATTTTTATCATTCTTCTCCCTCCAGCTCAAGGAATACCTGTTCAAGGGAATCGTCACCCTTTACCTCTTCCATTGTTCCGGAGCGTATAAGCTTGCCGGCTTTGATTATGGCAACCTTGTCGCAAAGCTTTTCCGCAACCTCAAGCACATGGGTAGAGAAGAAAATCGCACCGCCTTTATCGCATACCTCACGCATCATTTCTTTAAGCAAATGCGAAGCTTTGGGGTCAAGACCAACAAACGGTTCGTCCATAATTATAAGCCTCGGTTCGTGTATCCACGCAGCTATAATGGCAAGCTTTTGTTTCATTCCGTGCGAATATGCGGCAATCGGCTGTGCCAAATCATCTGTAATTTCAAACAAGTCGGCATATTTTTTAATGCGCTCACTGCGTTTTGCCGAGTCTACACCGAAAATATCGGCAATAAAATTAAGATACTTAATGCCGGACATATAATCGTACAAATCCGGATTATCAGGTATGTAGGAAATTATTTGCTTACATTCAAGCGGCTGTGTTTTTACCGACTTTCCGTCTATGTAAATTTCGCCCTCGTCAAACTGCAAAATACCCGCAACCGATTTAAGGGTTGTGGTCTTTCCGGCACCGTTGTGTCCTATAAACCCGTAAATTTCGCCCGGCATAATATGCAGGCTTAAATCATCAACAGCTTTTTTGTCCCCATATATTTTTGTTAAATTATCAATTTTAAGCATTTTTCAGCACCATCCCTCACTAATTTCCACACCGCCGAAAACTGCTGTCGCATTTACATAAAGCGTATGGCAGTTTTCCTGCGGCTTTCTGCCGGTATCGTCCGAAGCTCCGCCGAATACCGAGCTTGAACACACCTTAACATTCAGATTTTTCGGCACATAAATTTCTATTCCGCCAAATATAGCCTTAGCGTCTATTACACAGTCGTCTTCGATTACGGCGTTTCGCAGATCACATTGCACACCGCCGAACACCGCCGCAAGAGCGGTATATGAAAACTTTTCACCCGTAAAATTCAGCTGACTGCCGGAAAATACCGCCGTACCGCTTTTGTTCAGATTGTTTTCAGACTTAATTCGTTTGACCGTATCGCTGTAATTGCGGCATATTACATTGGAAACAATTATTTTTATACCTATAAGAACAATAATAAGCGGAATAAAGAGCTTCCATATGTAAGAAAATTTGAGAATTCCTCTACAGCAAAGCAATAAAATTATTCCCAAACACAGTCCCGCAAGATTACCGAATTTGTCCCTGTCCGTAACAAGTCCGATAGCGCACGGAACTATTATAAACAAAGTCCACCAACCGTCAAAAAACAAATTAATATTGATTACATTTATGCTGTTAAGCACCCAAATTACTCCGAGAGCAATTAAAGCCGCTCCCCACAAAATACCGTTAAGCTTTTTCATACCTTTATCCCCATTGAGTCTTATTTTATAACATAACAGCCTCTATGTCAAATCTCACTTCTTCATTCGCCTTAAAAACATAAACACGGCGGCAATCAGCGTAGCTGCGGCGTAGCCTGCCACCCACCATATATGCGGCATTATATTCCCGTAATCACCGTTTAAAACCGCCCTTTCAAGCTCCACTGCGTGAACAAATGGAAGCAAATAAGCAATTTTTTTAAACGCACCGCCTACAAGGTTTAAATCGAACCATACGCCCGAAAGCCAAGCCGTTAAATTGGTAACCAAAGCGCCGCATATACCGCCTACCTGCTTTACGGTGAGCATACTGCCAAACAGAAGTCCGAGTGAAATAAAGAAGACCGCAACGGAAATTATAAAAACGAATGCCCAAATGACGGTAACTGTTAATTTAAGTCCGAGTGCTGCAGCGGCAATATAGCATATTATACACTGCGCCAGCGAAAGCGGCAGTATAGGCACTGCATATCCAAAAATAAAATCAGCCGCCGTAAGCGGAGTAGTAAATAGCCGCTCTGTCAATGCGCTTTCCCTGTCCTTTGCTATAAGCATTGCCGAAAACAGCGTTACAAAGGAAAGCCCGAATACCGTTATTCCGGGGGTCAAGCTTTTTATTTCAAACAGACTTATGGGTATATTTGCCTGTATTGCCGAAAGTAAAAACAGCAGAACAAGCGGAAATCCGAGCCCGAATGAAAGCGTAACGGGGTCACGCAGTATTTCCTTTGTTACTCTGCCCGAAAAAGCCGCAAATTTCATTTGATATTCCCCCTTACAATGCTTATGAAAGCGTCTTCGAACTTATCCGTCCCTGCAAGCTTTTTCAATTCGTCGGGCGTTCCGAGTTCAAGCAATACTCCGTCCTTCATAATCCCCACACGGTCGGAAAGCGATTCCGCCTCCTCCATATAATGCGTGGTAAGAATTATTGTTATTTTCCCTTTAAGCGACCTGATAATATCCCATAGCTCGCTCCTTGCTATAACATCAAGTCCCAAAGTCGGTTCATCCAAAAACAGAATTTCAGGCTCGCTTATAAGTGCCATTGCAATACTAAGCCGCCTTTGCCAACCGCCCGAAAGCTTACCTGCTTTTTTACCTGATATTTCCTTAAATCCGAACAGATTTATCAGTTCATCGGTTTTAAAACGGCTTTTTTCCCTTGAAAAACCGTGAACGCCGCACATAAGAATTAAATTTTCCCTTACATTAAGGTTAGGTGCAACCGCCGTTTCCTGCGGAGAAATGCCTATAATGCTTTTTACCCCGGCACAGTCCGTAACAATGCTGTGTCCTAAAAGCTCTGCGTTCCCGTCTGTGGGTTTTACAAGGCAGGTAAGCATTTTAACAGTGGTGGTTTTGCCTGCACCGTTGACGCCCAGCAATGAAAAGAGTTCCCCTTTATGTATGCAAAGATTAAGCTTATCCACTGCTGTAACATCTTTATACTTTTTTGTGAGATTTTTAATATTTACCGCTTCCATAGCTTGACTCCCCCTTTACGATTCAAAACGGATTTTCAGTCCCGTATATACATCTGTAAGTGTATTGCTTATAAACTCGTCGTCCCAATTAAGATACGAAGTTGCCGCCATTGTTGCAATGCCGTGAACAAACAGCCACATTTCAATATGGAAAAGATACGCCTTTTCCTTTGACATACCGGTGTTTTTAACTATCATATCAATTATCGGCGCTAATTCTTCCCTGTTTTCGGAAATTATCTCTTTTGAACGGTCACGCATAAATAACAGCTTGAAAAGCTCCCTGTTTTCTTTGGCAAAAAATATATAAGCTATACCGCTTGCCTTGTATGGCGGATATTTACCGCTTTTAATATATCTGTCGGTAAACTCCGAATACTCCCTGTTTGCCGCCTCGATAATTGCACAATGCAGCTCGCTCATATTCTCAAAAATACTGAAAACAGGCTTTGAAGATGACCCGAGCTTTTCGGCAAGTCCTCTTGCGGTTACTGCCGATATTCCCTTTTCCCTTGTAATATCAAGCGCCGTCTTAACTATTTCCTCTCTTGTGAACATAAATTTTCTCGGCAAAAGCCCACCTCCTGACATTAAGCAACATTTGTTGCGCTACACTTGTTTCTTATTATACAACCGGCAAATATATTTGTCAACAACAAAAAATCCGATGAAAACCGCAAGCACGGATTTCATCGGATTTAGTTTTTATGCACCCAAACCGTTTCCCTTAAAGGAAATGAGATTTTTAATTACCTCGCCTGCAATAATCATTCCGACAACCGGCGGCACAAATGATGTACTGCCCGGTATTTGGCGGCGTTTTGAGCAGGTTCTTTTTGTGCCCGGAGGGCAAACACAGTTTCCCTTGCAGGTATTTTCATCGCTTTCAAGCGGTGTAAGGGGTATTTCCCTTGAATACACAACGGTTAAATGCTTTATTTTTCTTTTTTTCAGCTCGTTTCGCATTACCTTTGCAAGCGGACAAACCGAGGTTTTTGAAATATCCGCAACTTCAAATGCAGTCGGGTCGGTTTTATTTCCGGCGCCCATAGCGCTTATTATCGGCACTCCTGCCGCCTTTGCGTTTTCAATAAGCGTGAGCTTTCCCGTAACGGTATCTATTGCGTCTACAATATAATCGTATACCGATAAATCAAACAGCTCTGCGGTATCCGGCATATAAAAAGTATTATGCTTATTAACTGTAATATCCGGATTTATCTGCTTAATCCGTTCCTCTGCCGCATCGGTTTTATATTTTCCCACCGTTTCTGTTGTAGCGTAGAGCTGCCTGTTAATATTGGTAATACATACACGGTCATCATCAATAATATCAATACTTCCTATGCCGCTTCTTACAAGTGCCTCGGCAGTATATGAGCCCACACCGCCTATTCCGAAAACCGCAACACGGGAGGCCTTTAAAATATCCATTTTTTCCTTGCCGAACAGCAATTCCGTTCTTGAAAACCTATTAAGCATTTTATCTTCTCCACCATTTTTTTGCGATATTATAATACACTTAATTCACTTTAAAGTCAATATATTCCCCTTTGCGTGTGAAAATTGTAAAATA
>JAFOYI010000077.1 GCA_017391425.1 Clostridia bacterium
CAGGTTGAAAGCATATCGTTAAGCGAATCCTGCGCTGTTGCCTTAAAAACGCCCGAATCGGCTATTTTGCTTAATTTTCTGTTGAAAATATACATCCAAAGCTTTACAAAAACCGAAATTGCGAGAACCGCAACCGCAAATGCCGAATAAGCAGGGGCGGATTCTTGCTTTACGAGCGCCTTAATTGAGGTTTTAAACAGCTCTGCACCCACTAAAAGTATGAGCATTGCCACAATAAAGGCAGACATATATTCCATTCTTCCGTGGCCGAAAGGGTGGTCCTTATCTGCCGGTTTTCCTGCCATTTTAAAGCCTATAAGCGTTATAACGGACGAGCCCATATCCGAAAGATTGTTAAGACCGTCCGCCGTTATGGAAATACTTGCCGTTAAAAGACCGACCGTAATTTTAATTACACAAAGCAGTAAATTGCAAAAAATTCCCACACCGCCGCTTAAAGAACCGTATTTTCGGCGGACGGCGGGGTTTAAAACATCATCGCTGTTTTTAACGAAAAGCTTTATTAATAGCCCTGTCATTAAAGCTTTGCCCCTTTAGCACCTTTTGCACCGAAAGAAACACCGGAAAGAATATTGGTATCTATTGTAAAAGTAAGGTTATCACGGTTTCTCTGCCTTTTAAACGCTATTGAAACAAGTCGGTCAATCATATCGGTGTATTTAAGACCGGTTGCGTCCCAAAGGTAGAAGGCGAGGGAACCGGGTATTGTGTTGATTTCGTTGGCATAAACCTTATCTGTGTCACAGTCGATAAGAAAATCGATTCTTACAACGCCGGAAGCGCCGATAGCTTTAAAAATATCACAGGCAAGCTTTCTGATTTCATCGGATTTTTCCTTTGTAAGGTCTGCCGGAATCTTTCTGCCCAGAGAAGCCATACCTTTACTGCCGCCCTTAGAGCCGGATAAATATTTATCTTTATATGAAAGTATTTCGTCGTGCATAAACGGTTCTTCGCAAACACTGGCTTCACATTCGTCGGCGTCGCCTATTACCGAGCAGTTAATTTCACGCAGGTTATTAACCGCATGCTCGGCAAGCAGTCGGTCTGCAAATGAGGCGGCAAGTGTTATTGCGGCGTCCAGCTCGTCGGCGCTGTTCACCTTAGATATTCCAACGCTTGAGCCTAAATTTACAGGCTTTATTATAAGCGGATAACCGATTTTTTCACCGATTTCCGCTATAACGGAGTCTTTATCGTTTAAATAATCCCTTGAACGGAATGTAACACAGTCAAGAACAGGAAGACCTGCACTTTTAAGTACACTTTTAAATACTGCCTTATCCATACCGACGGCGGCGGAAAGTATATCACAGCTTATATACGGGATTCCGAGATACTCAAAGTACCCTGCCATTGTGCCGTCTTCGCAGTTTGTTCCGTGAACAACAGGGAAGCAAATGTCGGTTCTTATATCCTTCTTCTTTGAGAAAATACCGCCGTTTAAGTATTTCATAAATACGCCGTTATCTTTTCTTATAAATGTTACAGGCTCGGCGTTTTTTAAAAGCTCGGGCAGGTTTCTGTAATTCTCGATTTCAAAAAGGCAGTCACCTGTATACATCTCACCGTCTTTGGTAACATAAACAGGGGTAACATCATATTTTTCACGGTTGATTGCACGCATAGCCTGAACCGCAGAAATAATAGATACCTCGTGCTCAACCGAGCGACAACCGAAAAATACCGCAATATTAGTTTTCATAAAGCACACACCAATCAGTTTAAATAATTATCAGGCAAATCGTTTTCAAGCAGGACTGCCGTGTTTTTATCAGCAATTCCGCCGTATACCTCCATAGCCTCTTTAAAGCTTGAAACAACAAAAAGCTTATCGGGTGGGAAGTTGACCGAATTTGCTCCGTCCTTAAGCGGTTTTGAGCGGTTAAGTCCGACGAGTATAATTATATCACATAATTTTGCGGCTTCAACCCCCAATGCAAAATTACAGTCATATTCCCGTGCGCCAAGCTCAATAAGTCCCGGTGTAATTATTACCTTTTTCATATTGTTAAAACGGGAAAGCACACGCACTGCCTCAACAGAGCCCTCGGGATTTGCGTTGTATGCGTCATCTATAAGCGTTGACCCGGCAACCGACTGTTTAATTTCAAGCCTGTGCTCGGTAGGCTTTAAAGCCGCCGCCGCAAAACGGATACCTTCGTCGCTTACGCCTAAAAAGGACGCCAAAGCCGCCGCACCTGTGATATTAATTATGTTGTGCATACCAAGGAGCTTTGTTGTAATACGGATATTTTCGTCCTTCGACTCGAATGTAAATTCGGAGCCGTTTTTGCCGTAGGTGATGTCAGAAGCGCTGTAATCAAACCTTTGTGTTCCGTATATATTGTAAAGCGACGGGTCGATTCTTTTAATAAGCTCTGCACTGTCGCCGTTTACAAACATACTGCCGGAGTTTTTAAATACCTCGTCCGCAAGCTCAAACTTTGTTTTGAAAACATTGTCAACACTTTTAAATGTGTCAAGGTGCTGTTCGCCGACAGAGGTTATAATTCCGTATTTTGGGTGAACAATATCGCAGATTTCTTTAATATCGCCGATATTTTTTGCGCCCATTTCACATATGAATATTTCAGTCTGCGGTTTAAGCTGTTCTCTTATGGTTCTCACAACCCCCATAGGCGTGTTAAAGCTGTGAGGCGTTGCAAGAACATTGTACTTTTCACTTAAAATACGGTTTAGTATAAACTTTGTTGAGGTTTTGCCGTAGCTTCCTGTAATTCCTATTACTATGAGGTCTTTGTGTTCCTTTAATATTCTTTTGGCGTCATTTATATACCATTTGGAAACGGCAATATCAACAGGCGCCGTTACAAAACGGCAGAAAAGGCACAAAAGGGGAGAAACAAAAGAAAACATAATTGTAAGCATTGCCGCTATTTCGCCTGCAAGCGAGCCTGAAAAAATGCAGAAAACGGCAATAAGAATTGCAAAAAGCATAATCGCCGCAGCAAAAAGCCTTTTAACACGGCCGGTTAAAACAAGCTTTTTAATGGATTTTTTCTGAACCCTAACTGCCGCTGCTACTCGCACCGCTGAAACCGCCGCAACAAATATAAGCAGGAAGGGGGCAAGCTTTTCTTTATGCGAAAGAAGAGAAGCAATACAAAAGCCGATACATTCAAGACATAAATATACGGAATAACCGTCCTTTACCCAAGAAAAATAGCGTGAGGGGAAATATGAGTTTTGCTGGAGCATTTGGTTTTGCCTTACAAGCGCAAAAACGCCTGACAAAGCAGAAAGAATAAATGTGATTAATACGAGTGTGTTCAAAACCTTCACCCTCCTTAATTAATAAAGCTGCGAAGTATTGCAGAGGCTTGGTAGGGCTGTTCGATAAAAGAAAAATGTCCGGCTTCCTTAATTACGCACAGTCCGCAGTCGGGAATAAGAGATTTTATTGTTTCGGCGTCACTGAGCGGAGTGTCACTGTCCTTTTCACCCCAAATAAGCAGTGTGGGCGCTTTTATATTACCTATTATATTTCTAAGGTCCGTATTCACAAGCGAAACCATGGTTTTTCTTAAAACCTCAGGTGCGGAGTTATAATCGGCAGAGCCGTAATGCCGGCGGGCTTTGTTAAGGAGTCCCTCTGTCCTGCCGTTAAGCCCCGGTAGGGTAAGCACCCTTTTTATTGCTTTAAAGCTTTTTGCCCTGAATTTTTGCTTAAAGCTTTTTTTCGGTATTAAACCGGCTGAATCAAGCAAAACTATTTTAGGAGGATTTACCATACCGTCAGCCGCCATTTTAAGCGTAACCCGTCCTCCGTGGGAGTGACCTATCATTATCGGGTTTTCAAGACCGACTTCTTTCATAAATTTAAGCACAAAATCGCAGTAATCATCAAGTGTCCAAGGTGTTTTCATAGTTTGCGAACCGCCGCACCCCGGAAAGTTTACAGCTACAAGACGGCAACGATCGCAAAGTGAGTCCATAATTCCTTTATAAACATCAAAGGAAGAACCCCAACCGTGTAAAAGCAGTACGGGAATACCCGTACCGACCTCGGTATATTGAATGTCAAGACCGTCTATAATAATATTCATATCGTATAACCCCATGTATATTTTATAGTTCTGAATTTTCATTATACCAAAAACAGACTTAAAAAAGAAGAGTTTTTTTAAAAAAAGGAAAATTTATCAAATTAACCGACAAATTTATTAATTTGCCTATTTACTTTTCGCCGACGAAAAGGTAAAATATCTACATAATGTATTTGGAGGTGCTATTGGTGGCAAAAAACATGGCGGAAGAAATATTCGGCGCCGAACGGCAGGCTGAAAAAATCATCTCCGATGCTGAAAATAATGCGTTTCAGCTTGAGGACCGTGCAAAGCAACAGGCTAAGGTTGAAAAAGAGAAAATTACCGATGAAGCACGGGCTTTTGCGGATGAGCTGATAAAAAAGGCCTATGCCGAGTCGGAAAGCCTTAAAAATGAAGCTGTTAAGGAATCCGAAAAGGATATTGAGTCTTTAAATCTGGCGTTTGAAAAAAACCTTAACGCCGCCGCACAGGCTGCTATCGGAATTATTGTTAAATAGTCTATGTAAATATTTTATTATAAAAAGTGTGGTGATTAAATTTGGCTAAGCTTAAATGTAAAATTGTGAGCATTTATGCGCCGAGAAATGAGGAAAAGGCACTTTTAAGGCGGCTTCAGGAAATGTCCGTTATTGATATAGAAACTGCGGCGTCCGATGATGAGACAGCCGCTTTACCTGAAGGCTACTACCGGACGGATACGGCGGACAGAATTGCGGCATACGAAAGAAATGCGGCAACCGCTGATGCGGCGCTTAAAATACTATCAGTCCGTGCGCCGCATAAAAAGGGTCTTGCGGGAATGTTCGGCGGTGCAAGATATTTAACGCCCGAACGCTTCTACTTAAAGCGGGAGCAAATTGAAAGTGCGCTTTCGCTTTCAAACAGGATTATTGAGGCCGACCGTGCAATAGCGGAAGAAAAGGCGGAAATAGTAAGACTTAACACAACCCGTGAGCAGATGCTGCCATGGATGCCGCTTGATGTACCGCTTTCTTTTTCGGGCACGGCTAAGACGAGGGCGTTTATCGGAACGGTAGCCGGAGTTTACACGCTTGAAAGCTTAAACGAAAAAATTGCAGGCATTGATCCGACCCTCTCTCTTTATACCGAAATAGTGGGCGTCGGGAAAAATATCACATATATTTTTGCGTGTTGTCCTATAGGCGAGCAGTCAAAGGCAGAAAACGCATTACGAAGCCTTGCTTTTGCAAGACCGATGCAGATAACCTCTAAGCTGCCCCGTGATAAAATTGCCTCAAAAGAGGAAAGAGCAGCCAAATGTAAGGAAAGAATTGACGGATATTTAAAGGAAATAAAAGAAATATCCGAAAAGACAGAGGAAATCGAGGGTCTTGCAGATTATTGCAGGCGGCATGCCGAGCGTTACAAAGCAATGGGTGAAACCGCCGGAACGGCGCATACCGTAATGGTAAAGGGTTATGTTGCAGAGCGTGATATGCCGTATCTCGAAAAACAGCTAAGCAAACAGTTTACCGTTGTTATTGAGGCTGAGGATGCAAACGAAGAATTGGCACCGGTACAGCTGAAGAACAACGCATTTGCCCGCCCTGCGGAGTCGCTGGTCAAGATGTATTCGCTTCCGGGTCCACACGATATAGATCCGACGCCGATAACCGGCTTTTTCTATTACCTGTTTTTCGGTATGATGTTCTCGGATGCAGGCTACGGTCTTATAATGATATTGGCGACAACCTTTGCCCTGAAAAAGCTCCGTCCATCACCCGAAATGCGGCAGAGTATGCGGCTTTTCAGATATTGCGGAATTTCAACGCTTCTTTGGGGACTTGTTTACGGCAGCTTTTTCGGCGACAGCATATCGGTTATAAGCGAAAGCTTTTTCGGTCACAAGGTAGCGCTTCCGGCACTTATCGACCCGATGAACGGCGACGCTGTTACGATGCTTATTTTGAGTCTTGCTTTGGGACTTGTTGAAATAATTGTAGGTCTTTGTGCAAAGTTTGCAACCTGTATGAAAAACGGCGATAAAGCCGGTGCATTTTTCGATGCAGGGCTTTGGATTACTCTTTTGACGGGTGTAGCCGTAGCGGCTGTGGGATTTTATGCCGTACCGATTTTAAAAACCGTCGGTGCTGTTATAGCAATAGCTTCTGTTGTAGGTCTTATTCTTACACAGGGCAGGGATAAGAAAAATCCCGTGGCACGGCTGTTTTCGGGTATTGCGTCGCTTTATGATATTACAGGCTATGTAAGTGATTTGCTTTCATTCTCACGCCTTATGGCACTTGGTCTTACCACTTCTGCAATGAGTGCAGTTTTCAATATGCTGGCAGGTATGGGCGGCAGAACGGTGGGCGGATTTATAATGCTTCTCATTATATTCCCCGTCGGTCACGCCATTAACTTCGGACTTAATGTTTTAGGCGCTTATGTCCACACATTAAGGCTGCAATATGTTGAGCTGTTCTCTAAATTTTATGAGGGTGGCGGCAGAGAATTTAAAGCTTTCTCTGCAAATACAAAATATACACAGTTGGATTTAAATTCTAAGGAGGAAAATTAAAATGACAATGGGTACTTTTTTAGCGCTTTTAGGTGCGGCTTTAGCTACGATTTTTGCAGGTATAGGTTCTGCAAGAGGTGTCGGTATGTCATGCGAAGTCGGTATGGGAGTTCTTGCTGAGGATCCGTCCAAATTCGGTAAAATGCTCGTTCTTGAGCTTCTTCCCGGTACACAGGGACTTTACGGATTTATAGTTTCGTTTATCGTGCTTACAAAAATCGGCGTTTTCGGCGGTCTTCAAAGCCTCACAACCTGGAACGGTTTTATGATTCTTGCCGCTTGTCTTCCGATAGCTTTCGGCGGCTTGATTTCGGCTATTTCGCAGGGAAAAGCCGCAGTTGCCGGTATTTCGCTTTTCGCTAAGGATGAAAGTGCATTCCCGAAAGCGCTTGTATCTATAACACTTGTTGAAATATATGCGCTTTTGGCGTTCCTTATTTCTTTCCTTACCGTAATACTCCTGTAAGGTGAATAAAATGACGGCAAGTGAAAAAATACTTTCCGGTATTACGGATGAGGCAAAGGCAAAAGCCGACGAGATAACCGCCGACGCCGAAAAAAAGGCTGAGGCTTTGATTGACGCCGCTAAAACCGAAGCCGAAAAAGAAGCTTTGCTTATAAAGGCAAATGCCGAAAAAAAAGCTGAGCTTATAAGGCAAACCGGAAAATCCTCGGCGGCGCTTGTAAGGCGTGACGCATCTTTAAAATGCAAGCGTGAGCTTATTGAAAAGGCTCTTGATTTTGTTGCCGATACCGTAAACGGATTTGACGATAAAGATTATTTTGACCTTCTTCTTACTGTTATAAAAAGGGAAAAGCTTTCAGAAAGCGGTCAGATAATGCTTTGCTCCGCTGACCTTAAGCGTAATATGACCGATTTTAAGGAAAGCTTAAAGGATATGGGTCTTACGCTGTCGGAAGAGCCTGCCGATATTAAGGGCGGTTTCATACTTAAGTACGGCGATATTCTTATTAACGGTGAGATTTCGGCGCTTGTTCACGAAAAAAGGGACGCACTTATCGACGCCGTTAATAAAGAATTGTTCAAATAATAGTAAGAAGGTGAGACTATGCCGGAAAAGTCCGTAGGCTTTGCGATAGGTAATTTAAGGGCAAGAGAAAATAAGCTTTTAAGAAAAAACGATATGTCGCAGTTTGTTGCGGCAGGCAGTACGGATGAGCTTGCAAAGCTTTTGCGTGATAAGGGAATAGGCAAAACCGATACTTGCGATGTTCCGTTGCTTTTAAGCGAGGAAACCGAGCAGATGTGGAAATATGTTACGGATTATGCGCCGGATGATAGTGTTTTTGCACCGTTTGTATCAGAAAACGATTTTCACAACTTCAAGGCTGTATTAAAGGGCATAATAAGGGGCAGAGAATACAGAAATTTACTTATTTTGCCCGCAAGTTTGGATTTGACCGTGCTTGAAAAATCGGTTAAAGAAAAAAACTTTGCTGTTTTGCCTGAATATATGCGTAAGTCCGCCCGTGACGCTTATGATGTACTGGCAAAATCGGGCGACAGTCAGCTTGCGGACTGTATTATAGACGCAGGCTGTATGGATGCTCAGCGAAATGCGGCGCTTAAAACAAAAAACGAAATTATAAGCGAGCTTATCATCGTAACTGTGTTTTATAAAAATGTCAAGGCGGCTCTTCGTTGTGCAAAATCGGGCAGAAATGCGCAGTTCCTTGAATGTGCGTTGACCGAGACCGGTGTAATTCCGAAAGACAGAATGGTAAAGGCGGCGCTCGCAGGCGAGGATGAGGTATTAAAGCTGCTTGAAAAAGCTCCGTCTGTCGGCGGTGCAGGTGCTGCAAAGGCTTATAAAAAATCTCCCGGTGAATTTGAAAAATACGCTGACGACAGGCTGATTTCCGTGGCAGGGAAATGCAAATTTGTCACAATAGGGGTTGAACCGCTTATCGGCTATATGCTTGCAAAAAAAGCGGAAATTATGGATCTCCGCATAGTATACAGCGGAGTAAAAACCGGGCAATCGCCTGAAAAAACTCTTGAAAGGCTGCGTGAGCTATATGGTTAAAATAGCAGTTTTGGGCGATACCGAAAGCATAAAGGGATTCGCCGCAGTGGGACTTGATATTTACCCATGCGACCGTGACGAAAACAGCACCGAGGAGTTTAAAAAAATAGTATCTGCCGGATACGGCGTGATTTTTGTTACGGAACGGTTAGTACCGTTTCTTGAAAAGGAAATTGAAAAAGCCGACAAACAGGTGTCACCGTCGGTAGTACCCATAACGGGTGTTTCGGGCAATAACGGCTCAGGTACTGCGGCACTTAAAAGCGCAGTTGAAAAAGCAGTCGGCTCGGATATAATTTTCAACAGATAGGAGTTAATCATATGACCGAAGGAACGATAACCAAGGTCGCCGGACCTCTCGTAATTGCAGAGGGAATGCGCAATGCCGATATGTTCGATGTTGTGCGTGTATCGGATAAGCACCTGATTGGTGAAATAATAGAAATGCACGGCGATAAAGCCTCAATTCAGGTTTATGAGGAAACCGCCGGACTGGGACCGGGTGAAAAGGTTGTTTCAACCGGTAAACCGTTAAGCGTTGAACTGGGACCGGGACTTATAGGCTCTATATTCGACGGTATTCAAAGACCTCTTGCCGAAATTATGAAGGTGAGCGGCACCAATCTTCAGCGAGGTGTTGAGGTGCCGAGTCTCTCAAGGGAGAAAAAGTGGCACTTTGTACCCTCAAAAAAGGTCGGGGATACCGTTTGTGCCGGCGATACTGTCGGTACGGTTAAGGAAACCGCAATAGTAAACCATAAAATAATGCTTCCGAATAAGGTATCGGGCAAAATTGTGGAAATAAGCGAGGGAGACTATACCGTAGAAGATACGGTGTATAAGGTCGAAACCGAAAAAGGAATTCGGGAATTCACCCTTATGCAGTCATGGCCGGTGCGTGTCGGCAGACCGTATAAGCGTAAGCTTTCGCCCGATATACCGCTTGTAACAGGTCAGCGTGTTATTGATACGCTTTTCCCGATTGCAAAGGGCGGCGTTGCGGCAGTACCGGGACCTTTCGGTTCAGGAAAGACCGTAGTTCAGCATCAGCTTGCAAAGTGGGCGGCGGCTGATATTATAGTTTATATCGGCTGCGGCGAGCGTGGTAACGAAATGACCGATGTTTTAAATGAGTTTCCGGAGCTTCGTGACCCGAGAACCGGCAATTCACTTATGGAAAGAACCGTGCTTATAGCAAATACATCGGATATGCCTGTTGCCGCCCGTGAAGCGTCGATTTATACAGGCATAACCATAGCGGAATATTTCCGTGATATGGGCTATACGGTAGCGCTTATGGCAGACTCAACCTCCCGTTGGGCGGAGGCTCTGCGTGAAATGTCCGGCAGACTTGAAGAAATGCCGGGCGAAGAGGGCTATCCTGCCTACTTGGGTTCACGTCTTGCTCAGTTTTATGAGCGTGCCGGCAGAGTTATCGTAAACGGCAATGAAGATACAGAGGGCGCACTTTCGGTAATCGGCGCCGTATCTCCTCCGGGCGGAGATATATCGGAGCCTGTTTCACAGGCAACGCTTCGTATAGTAAAGGTTTTCTGGGGACTTGATTCTGCGCTTGCTTATAAGCGCCATTTCCCGGCTATTAACTGGCTTACAAGCTATTCTTTGTATGCGGATTCGCTTTCCGAGTGGTTTAACGGAAATGTTAAACCGGATTGGTATAAGCTGCGTGGCAGACTGATGGCTATTCTGCAAGAAGAATCGGAGCTTGAAGAAATTGTAAAGCTTGTAGGTATGGACGCACTGTCGCCCTCCGACCGCTTAAAGCTTGAGGCCGCCCGCTCTATCCGTGAGGACTATTTACATCAGAATGCATTTGATGATGTTGATACCTATACCTCGCTTGATAAGCAGTATTTGCTTATGGAGCTGATTCTTGCCTATTATGATAAATCGCTTGAAGGACTTAAAAAGGGCGCTTCAATAGAAAAGCTTGTATCACTTCCGTCAAGGGAAAAAATAGGCCGCTTTAAGTATGCGGACGAAAAGAAAATCGAGAGTGAATTTGCCGAAATTTCGGCAGAGCTTGACAGCGATATAGAAAAAGCCGTAAGCGAAAAAGATGATGATTAAGGAGGGAATGCTTTATGCCAAAGGAATATAAGACTATAAGAGAGGTTGCAGGACCTCTTATGATGGTAAGCGATGTTGAGGGCGTTAAGTATGACGAACTCGGCGAAATAGAGCTTCCCGACGGTGAGATAAGGCGTTGCAAGGTGCTTGAAATTAACGGTACCAACGCACTTGTTCAGTTGTTTGAAAATTCAGCCGGAATCAACCTTGCCGATTCAAAGGTAAGATTTTTGGGACGGGGAATGGAGCTTCCGGTATCTCCGGATATGCTGTCCCGTGTATTCGACGGACTCGGCAGACCTATTGACGGCGGTCCCGAGATAATTCCGGAAAAGCGAATGGATATTAACGGCAGACCTATGAATCCGGCGGCAAGAAATTATCCGCAGGAGTTTATTCAGACCGGTGTTTCCGCAATAGACGGACTTAACACACTTGTAAGAGGGCAAAAGCTTCCGATATTCTCAGCTTCCGGTCTTCCGCACGCAAATCTTGCGGCTCAGATCGCCCGTCAGGCAACGGTTCTCGGTGACGACAAGCAATTTGCAGTTGTATTTGCCGCAATGGGTATTACATTTGAGGAATCCAACTATTTTATCGATTCATTCAGAGAGACGGGCGCTATTGACCGTACCGTTATGTTTGTAAACCTTGCAAACGACCCGGCGATCGAGCGTATAGCAACCCCTAAAATGGCGCTTACCGCCGCAGAGTATTTGGCGTTTGACCTTGGTATGCAGGTGCTTGTAATTATGACCGATATTACAAACTATGCCGACGCTTTGCGTGAGGTTTCCGCCGCCCGTAAGGAAGTCCCCGGCAGACGGGGATACCCCGGTTATATGTATACCGACTTAGCAACGCTTTATGAGCGTGCGGGCAGACTCAAGGGCAAAGAGGGCTCTATTACCCTTATACCGATACTCACCATGCCTGAAGACGATAAAACACACCCGATACCGGACCTTACAGGCTATATTACCGAGGGACAGATAATTTTAAGCCGTGAGCTTTACAGAAAGGGCGTTACTCCGCCTATTGATGTTTTGCCGTCACTTTCCCGTCTTAAGGATAAGGGAATAGGCGAGGGGCGTACAAGAAAAGACCATGCCGCTACTATGAACCAGCTTTTTGCGGCATATGCAAGAGGTAAGGACGCAAAAGAGCTTATGGTAATTTTGGGCGAGGCTGCGCTTACCGATATTGATAAAAAGTATGCCGAATTTGCCGACAGATTTGAAAACGAGTATGTTTCGCAGGGTTACAATACAAACCGCACGATTGAGGAAACGCTTAATCTCGGATGGAAGTTATTGTCTATCCTGCCGAGAAGCGAACTTAAACGAATAAGCGACGAAATGCTTGATAAGTATTACGGTAAGTTTTAAAGGGGGCACTTAATATGGCTGTGCTTAATGTTAATCCCACCCGTATGGAGCTGACCCGTCTTAAAAAACAGCTTTCAACCGCTTTAAGAGGGCATAAGCTTTTAAAGGATAAGCGTGATGAGCTTATGCGCCAGTTTCTTGACGAAATAAGAGAAACAAAGACTCTCCGAGAAGAAGTGGAAAAGGAGCTTAAGGGCATTAATGCCGATTTTGTGCTTGCTTCAAGCGTTATGTCCAAAGAGGCTCTTGACACTGCGCTTTTAGCGCCTAAGCAGGAGGTTTATCTCGAAACCGATACCAGAAATGTCATGAGCGTTGATATACCTGTTTATTCTTTCAAAACCCGAACAAGCGAGGAGTCGGATATTTTTTCCTACGGTTTTGCGTCTACAAGCTTTGAGCTTGACGACGCTGTTGCAGGACTTTCGGAATTACTCCCGAAAATGCTTAAATTAGCCGAGAAAGAAAAGGCGGTAAAGCTTATGGCGGATGAAATTGAAAAAACACGCCGCCGTGTTAACGCCCTTGAGCATGTTATGATACCTCGCTATCAGGAAACGATTCATTTTATATCTATGAAGCTTGAAGAAAATGAGCGTGCAAGCAGGGCAAGGCTTATGAAGGTTAAGGATATGATGATTGAAGAAAATATTGAGTATAAGCATACTCATCCGGATGCGGTTTAGGGTAATGCGGAATTCGGAATTATAAAAAACAAAGCCTGTTGTTATCAGTAAAGCTGACAGCAACAGGCTTTATTTTATTTTTTAATTTCGGGATTGTCTGTTCGTTCAAGTAAATAATCAACAGATACATTAAAATAATCGGCAAAAGCTATAAGCGTTTTATAATCTGCCTGATGTTTCCCGTTCTCGTAGCGGCTTATGCTGTTTTGGTTCATTCCCAAATCCATTGCAAGCTTAAGCTGGGATATGTTTCTTTTCTCACGCAATTCACGAAGTCTTTTCATAAATTATCACCTTGACTTTATTATCCCAAATCGGTATAATAAAAATATCCCATTTCGGGATATTTAGCATTTTATGAAAATTTTGGGGGATATAATATGAAAGTTGCGGTAATCGGTTCAAGAGGGCTCAGGGTAGATAATTTGGAAAAATACTTACCGAAAGAAACAACGGAAATAATTTCGGGCGGAGCAACAGGCATTGATACCTGTGCAAAAGAATACGCAGTTAAAAATAAAATAAAGCTTATTGAGTTTTTTCCCGAATACGAAAAATACGGTCGGTCAGCACCTCTTAAACGCAATTTACAGATAATTGATTGCGCCGATTTTGTAATTGCCTTTTGGGACGGTAAATCGCACGGCACGAAGTATGTTATAGAGAATTGCAAAAATAAACCCGTCCGAATACTAATAAAAAAAGAAAAGGAAATTACGAAAAAATAAAAATTCGCAAATTGCAATAGCAAGTTGCAATAGTTAACGAAAGATTCACAGGTGGAACGGATTTGCCTTTGAGGGAGGAGCGTAGCGACGAGCGAAAAGGAAAATCCGGCGCACGGCTCACGCAGCGTAGATGC
>JAFOYI010000078.1 GCA_017391425.1 Clostridia bacterium
GCTTCGGAAAGTCTGACGGTACGGGGAATTGTGGTTTTATAAAGCTTATCCGCAAAATATTTCTTTATTTCGGTTATAACCTGCATAGTAAGGTTAAGTCTGCCGTCAAACATCGTAAGAACAATACCCTCTATTTCAAGGGTCGGGTTGTAAAGTCTTTTCACCTGACGGACGGTATTCATAAGCTGGGAAAGTCCCTCAAGCGCAAAGTACTCGCACTGTATGGGTACAAGAACCGTACCAGCCGCATTAAGTGCATTTATTGTTATAAGTCCCAAAGAGGGCGGACAGTCTATAAATATGTAGTCATATTTTTCTCTCGCCGCCGCAAGCGCCATTTTAAGCTGAGCCTCACGGTGTTCCATTTCAATCAGGTCAACCTCAGCCGCCGCAAGATTCATTGACGAGGGAATAATATCAACCTTTTGAAATTCGGTTTTAATTATTGCATTTTCAAGCTTTCCCGTTCCCACCAAAAGTTCATAGGAAGTAACTTTTGCCTGTTTTTTGCTTATTCCGTAGCCGCTTGTTGAATTGCCTTGCGGATCTGCGTCTACAAGCAGAACCGTTTTGCCTGCCATACCGACGCCGGCGGCAAGATTTACGGCAGTAGTAGTCTTTCCCACTCCGCCCTTTTGATTAACTACGGCAACAATTTTGCCCATTTGCATCCTCCAATATATAATGTTTCACATGAAACATATTAATCACGGAGTATATTATAGCATTTTACGGTACAAAAGTAAACAGAAAAAAATTCCGTATGTGATACGGAATTTTTTAATGCGGAATGCGGAAAAATTTAATTCGGAATTCGGAATGCGTAATGCGGAATTGTTTTAAGGTGTTGGGTCGTCTTTTCTGCCTAATAAATAATCGGTGGATGTATTATAGTAATCAGCAATTCTTGCAAGTATATCTGCACGGGGAAGTCTCGTCATATTTTCATAGTTTTGGTATGCGGTTTCTGTGATATCACATCCGACTGCCGCTTCCCATTGCGTAACGCCCTTACGCCTGCGACACTCTCTTAATCTTGCCGCCAAAATTTCACGCATATACTTTCACCTACATTTGTTGTTGACAGTAAAAGTATAACGAATTATAATATTTAATATACCAACGATTGTTTGTGTGTGATATTTTTTGGAGATGATAGTATGGAAGTTTATAAAGAAATTTTATTACGCTATTTAGTGGAAAGCGACGGCTCACCGCAATCCGAAACTATTACTGTTTCCGCCGGAGAAATAGTTGAGGGTAAATGCTATAAGCTTGTTTCAAAAATTAAAGATATATTAGAAAACCCTTTTATATCTAAGTGTGAACAGCTTTTCGTGATAGAAAAATAATACTGGAATTTGAAAAGACAGGAATAACGGTAAAACACACACCCTGATTACTGATTTTAAGCGAAAATAATTCCGCATTCCGAATTCCGCATTAAGTCTTGTCTCCCGGTTTAAACAGGCACGCCATAAGCAGTCCCGAAACAACCGACATTGCAATTCCTGCCGAGGTTGCGGTAAGTCCGCCGGCGAATATTCCCATAAAGCCGTATTTGGCAACTGCCTCTTTAACGCCCATTGCAAGGCTGTATCCGAAACCGGTAAGCGGAACGGTTGCCCCCGCCCCTGCAAAATCCACGATAGGTTTATAAACTCCTATTGCTGTAAGGAATACGCCTGCGACAACAAAAGAAACCAATATCCTTGCCGGCGTAAGCTTTGTGAAGTCAATTAAAACCTGACCGATAAGACAAATTGTTCCGCCCACAAGAAAAGCATAAAGACAATTCAGAAAACATTGCATACAAAAACGCTCCTTAAATGTTTCATGTGAAACATTGTTTTTATATATTGTTTTCAGAATTGTCTTTTTTATACCTCAATACCGTAGCTTTCCGCTATATGCTCCTTTACGGCATTGTAGTCAAGATGTCTTACCGTAACGCTGTCGGCGCTTTCGGACCTTACGGCAACCGAAACATTACAGGTTCCGTAATTTCTGTCGGGCAAGGTTCTTATAATTTTAATTTCGCCCACATTTTGGGACGGACAGTAAAATTCATAAGTTCTGAACCACTTTATTCCCTGTGCATAAATGTTTTTCCCGATTCTTAGCTTGCCGAAAAGGTAATCAAAAATACAAAGATAGGCGTAATACGCAATTATAACCGACAGTACCAAATATAAAAAAAGTATAAGTCTTGTAAAATCGGGAAAAATCACGGACGGTACTGCCGCCGCCGCAGTGACAATAACAAAATAAAGCGTCGGAAAAAACAAAAATCTTCTCTTTGTAAGCTTGCTTCGGTTTGCGTGTAACAGTCTGCCGTCAGGTATTAAAAAAGGGAAATACGCCTGGAATTGGCGTTTAATTGTACCTCGCCGCTCTGACGGAACCAAAACCGCCGTTTCGCTTTTAGAATTTCCGTAGCCGCCTACGCTGACCTTCATTGCATATCGCTTAAAAATCCGCATAAGCGGAGTCTGATCTATGACGACATCATTGACAGAGGATTTTTTAAAAGAGGTTCTGTTCCTTACGAAAAATCCGGAGCGCACCTCGATTTTGTCCCTTTCAAGAAAAAGCTTGAAATTAATATACCTTAAAAAGGAATA
>JAFOYI010000079.1 GCA_017391425.1 Clostridia bacterium
AAGGTGACATTAGGCTCTGTTGTATCCGTAAATCAGCTTTATGAATCAATTGACAACGGCTTGTTCTGTCTGGCTAATGATACGCAGAATATCGAACTCGTATTGTCATCGGATCAGAAAGTGATGACCTTTGACAGCGGTACGAAGTATTGGACTGCTACCGAAACGGATTATAACGGTAGTGATTACCATAATAACAAGTCATTTATCGGATATACTTTCAAGTCTATCACATTTAAGGATTAACTAATTTATAGGGCAGGATGGCTTGACCGCCTACCTGCTCACAAAGAGATCCCCGGTCAAGCCGGGGATGACGGGATGCCCGATCGGGGTCGGTCATGACGAGATGAATTATATTAAAGATTAACGATATGATAAGTCTATCACAGTTATGGGAGAAGAAACCGAGTAAAAAACAACCAACAAACTAAATAACGGGGAGCCTGCGACGGCAGACTTTGAAACAAAACAAGGCAGGATTATCGTCCTGCCTTGTGAGAACAACTAAATAAACAAGAGCCTGCGTAGCCCTTTGTACGCACAGACTCAACCAAACCCAAAGGCGGTGACGGAAACCTATTCCGCCACCGCCTTTCGATGTTTCAATTTTAAATTTTAAAAACAATTGGAAATTCTACTCATAATTTCTACAAAAAGTGTGATACTAACAATGAACAAAAACAACAACTCGACCCAAGTCCTCCAACCCCTTATGTCCAGCAAGGACAAACGAAAAAAGAGGTAAAATTGGCTCAGGCGAGGTGTAATTTGAGTAAACCAACAAATCCCAAAAACCCGCATAAATACTGGGATTTTTGCACATTTTAGAGTAGAGAAAAGGAGTAAAAATATGAAAGCAACAGGAATAGTACGTCGTATAGACGACCTGGGAAGAGTCGTTATACCGAAAGAAATTAGAAGAACAATGAGGATTCGTGAAGGAGACCCGCTTGAAATATATACAAATTCGGGTGGCGAGGTTATTTTTAAAAAATATTCGCCGATAGGGGAGCTTTCCTCTTTTGCAACACAGTATGCGGACGCCCTTAACGGAGCTACTGATATGACGGTGCTTATATGTGACCGTGACCATTGCATTGCCGCTTCGGGGATTTCTAAAAAAGAGGTTGTCGAAAGGCGTGTAACACAGGCGGTTGAAGATATTATGGAAAGCCGCCGTGTAGAAGTTTTCGGTGAGGGCGGCAGCTCACCGGCTATTGAGGGTTTGGACCAAAATATTGCCGTTGCGGCGCCGATAGTTATTTCGGGCGATGTAAGCGGAGCAGTGGTGCTGGCTTCGGACAAGGGTGAAAAACCCACCGAAAGCGATGTTAAGCTGGCATCGGTTGCCGCTTCTTTTTTGGGTAAGCAGATGGAATGTTAACAGTAGCTGCAATAAAAAGTCGCAGATGGAGTACATTTGCGGCTTTTTAACTTATATTTAACTTGTTTTTTTATGCGGAATATGTTACTATATTATTCGTAATATTAAAATGGGGGAGAAGTTTGAAAATGAACACAGCTATTACAAGAGAAACAGCATTAAAGCTGCTCCTCAAATACAATCAGAACAATTTTCATATACAGCATGCACTTACCGTTGAAGCGGTTATGAAGAGATTTGCCGAAAAACTCGGATACGGTGATGAATCGGAGCAATGGGGTATAGTAGGACTTTTGCATGATGTTGATTTTGAAAAATATCCGGAACAGCATTGCATAAAAGCTCCGGAGCTTTTAAAGGAAGTAAATGCAAGCGACGAGCTTATTCATGCGGTATGCAGTCACGGCTATGAAATAACGGTTGACATAAAACCCGAGCATGAAATGGAAAAGGTGCTTTTTGCGTGCGATGAGCTTACCGGCCTTATTGGTGCGGCGGCACTTATGCGTCCGTCAAAAAGTGTTTCCGATATGGAGCTTAAAAGCCTTAAAAAGAAATTTAAGGACAAGCGTTTTGCCGCAGGATGCTCAAGGGAAATTATAACCAAAGGCGCCGAAATGCTTGCCTGGGAGCTTGACAGGCTCTTGTCAGACACGCTTAATGCCATGCAGGACAGTGAAACCGAAATTAAAGAAAATTATAAGGAAATAACGGGTGAAGAGCTATGAGAAAAACTAAAATAGTATGTACATTAGGTCCTACCTGTTCTGATGAAAAAACTCTTACCGGAATGTGCGAAGCGGGAATGAATGTTGCAAGAATGAACTTTTCCCACAGCACATACGAAGAGCATGAGCAGCGTATAGAATTGGTTAAAAAAGTCCGTGAAAAATTGGGCTTGCCTATACCGATTATGCTTGATACAAAGGGCCCGGAATACAGAATTAAAACCTTTAAAAACGGAAAAGTTTATCTTAATGACGGGGACTCGTTTACATTTACTTCTGATGATGTTGAGGGCGATGAAAAGAGGGTTGCGGTAAATTATAAGGGACTGGCACACGACCTTGAAAAGGGAGATAAAATTCTTCTTAACAACGGTCTTTTGGTCTTTGAGGTTGAGGGTACTACCGATACCGATGTTAACTGTACCGTTCTTGTGGGCGGAGAGCTTTCCGACAGGAAGAGTATGAGCTTTCCGAACAAGACCTTAAAACAGGTATATTTAAGCGAGCAGGATAAAAGCGACATTAAATTCGGAATAGAACATGATATTGATTTTATTGCCTGCTCCTTTGTATCGTGTAAGCAGGACTTGCTTGATGTAAAGGCATATTTAAAGGAAATCGGCGCTTCGGGTATTGATATAATCGCCAAAATTGAAAACCGCACCGGAGTTGACAATATAGAAGAAATTTGCCAGGAGTGCGACGGAATTATGGTAGCACGGGGCGATATGGGTGTGGAAATTCCGTTTGAAGAATTACCTGCAATACAAAAGCACATTATCACAAAGTGCAGATTGCTCGGCAAACGGGTTATAACCGCAACCGAAATGCTTGAATCAATGATACACAACGCAAGACCGACCCGTGCGGAAATTTCCGATGTTGCCAATGCCGTTTATGACGGAACAAGCGCAATAATGCTTTCGGGTGAGACCGCCGCAGGCAAATACCCCGTGCTTGCTGTTAAAACAATGGCAAGAATTGCGGAAAACACGGAAAAAAATATTAAATATTCAAAGCGTTTTCATTCTTCGGAATTTAAGATTAAAAATACGGTTGACGCTATTTCTCACGCAACCTGCGGAATGTCAATAGATATTGCCGCAAAGGCCATTGCGGTTTGCAGTTTGTCCGGTATGACGGCAAGAATGGTGTCAAGATTCCGTCCGCCGGTTGATATTGTAGGGCTTACCACAAGTGAAAAAACATGGCGCAAGCTTGCGCTTTCTTGGGGTGTTCAGCCTTGTATGTGTGAAAATTACCCCTCAACCGATGTGCTTTTTTATAATGCGCAAAAGCTTACCAAAAAACTGCTTAATCTTGATGACGGCGATAAGATTGTTATTACGGGCGGCATTACAAACGGCAAATCTGGAAATACAAATTTAATAAAGGTTGAAACACTTTAAATAAAAATCGGAATCGGTTGTTAAGCCGGTTCCGATTTTTTCAATGCTTTAAAAGTTTCTGCATACCGCACCTGTGCCGTCAGCGGCGTCTTTAACAAATCGGTGACAGGTGAACATTATGATCTGCCCGTTTTCCGAATGTTTTTTCAGATATTTAAGGGCGGTTTTTGTGCGTAAATCGTCATATTGTGCAAGGGCATCGTCAAGCAAAACAGGCAGCTTTTCGGAATTTTCAAACATTAATTCCGAGAGAGCCAATCTCAAACTGAGATAAGCCTGGTCTATGGTGCCGCTGCTTAGGAATGCAAGCTCTTTTCCGCCGAATACGCCGTCTTTTTCCGCATTTATGTCAAATGATTTTGAAATTTGCATACCCTCGTAAACGCCGCCTGTAAGCTCGCTGAATATTTTTCCTGCCTTTTTTTCAAGGGCGGAGCCGTAGCTGCGGCGCATTTCGGCAAAGCTGTCCTTTAAGGCGTCCAATGCAATATCTGCTGCGTTGCAAAAAAGACACTGCTTTTCCGTAATGTTTTTAAGATTTGCTATTTCTTTTTTTAATGCTTCGGGTTCGGGAGCATTTTTGAGCTTTTCTCTGTCTTCGGTTTCAAGCCGTACAAGCGATTGTTGACGGTTTGCGGTTTCTTCGGTGATTTTCTCAAGCTTCTCTTTCAGTAAGCCGTAATCTTCGCTTTCCGCAATTTCAGGCAGTGAAGCAAGCCTTTTGTTCGCCTCCTCATAAGAGATGTTACCCAAATCCTTTACAAGATAATTCAGCCTTTGCTTTATTTCCTTTTGGGCATTTGCTTTTTGAGAAAGCTCATCAAGTCGGTTTTTTATATCCTCCGTACTGTCGGCAGGTTTATAACGGGCAAAAAGTTCTTTCAGCTCTTTTTCTGAATTTACAAGCGTGATATGTATTTTTTTCGCCCGTTCTTCACTTTCGGCAAGCTGATTTTCCTGATTTTTAAGCAATGCGCTGTCATTTCCGAGGGCGGCGTTTACAGCTTCAAATCTTGCGGACACCGCCGTAAATTTTTGCATTAAAGCCGATTCGCTGTCTCTAAG
>JAFOYI010000080.1 GCA_017391425.1 Clostridia bacterium
AGAAACAAAGGCAGAGGTTGCCCTATTTGTAAAAAAACAAAAAACGGGAGATATTAAAATGTGGTGGTCAATAAGTGGTATTATATTGGTGATAATTGGTATTGGTTTTGCTTTTGGTGGCACTTATTTAAGTTTATGGAGTGTTATCAACGTTGACTTAAAGAAGGCTGGAACTTGGAAAGAATTACGCGAAAGAGGCGAACAAGCAAAAAAGGATAAAAGCAAAGCCTCGTGTGCGTTGCGATATATCTTGATTGGAAGTGCGATACAAATAATAGGAAGCGTATTCCAAATACTTGGATTGTTCAAATAGAATTTTCTCTCTGTGGGGTTGGTACTGAATAGTAATCAAGAGGCTATGTACTGTTTATGGCTGCGAAAAACCCAGTATTTATGCGGGTTTACGACTGATTACTATAACGCTACTCCGACCAAAATTTTGACCGAAAGCAGAGATTTATCTCCGCTTTCGGTCATTTTTCGCATTTTTCAGCCGACAGCATCGCTTTTGCCTGCTTTACTAACCTTTGGATTGTTCTTCGTACTTTCTTTTATATCCCTCTCCCCAAGACCACATTGAGTCTAAAATAGGTTTGAGACTTCGCCCGAGTTCCGTTAATGAGTATTCCACCCTCGGCGGCACTTCGGCGTAAACCTCACGGTGAACAAGTCCGTTTTCCTCCATATCACGCAGCTGAGCTGTTAATACCTTTTGTGAGACCGAACCTATAGATTTTTTCAGTTCTCCGAATCGCTTTGTTCCGGGCAAAAGGTCACGCAATATAAGCACCTTCCATTTATCGCCGATTAAGGTCAGTGTGGTTTCAACCGGACAAGCCGGAAGTTCTTTTATTTTCTGACTCATAAATTAAACCTCCGCAATAGTATCTTTTGGTTTCTTACATTCCGATTATACCATACAGATTGAATTTCAGTCAAGTCCGGCAAAATTATTCCGCTTTGAAAATTGCCCGACCACCCCGTTTTATTTAATTGTTTCTTTCAGGTAACTACGGCACAATATTGTGCGTACTTTACAAACTGATTTCGGCTTCGTATAATATAGTCAGAAGTTAAACAGAACGGCCGCTGTAAGCTTTGCAAAACAAAAAACGGAGGAATTTATTATAAAAATCGCAGTTATTTGTGCAAACGGAAAAGCAGGTCAGCTTATTACCAAAGAAGCAGCAGACAGAGGATTCGATGTTACCGCAGTAGTAAGAGGAGAAAACAAATCCGTTGCCGAAAAGGTGTTAAAAAAAGATTTGTTCGACCTGACAGCCGAGGATTTGAAAGGCTTTGACGCCGTGGTTGACGCATTCGGAGCATGGGATGAAAAAACGCTTCCTCAGCACAGTACCTCATTAAAGCATCTGTGTGACATTTTAAGCGGTACCGATACCCGCCTTTTGGTGGTCGGCGGAGCCGGCAGCATTTATGTCAATCCGGAACACACTGTTTGCGTATCGGACGGACCTGATTTTCCGGACATTTTCAAGCCTCTTGCCAATGCAATGGCGAAAGCGCTCGGCGAACTGCGCCGCAGAAACGATGTTAAATGGACTTACATAAGCCTTGCCGGAGATTTCAGAGCCGATGGCGAGCGCACCGGCGAGTACACACTCGGCGGCGAAGAGCTTGTGCTGAATTCCAAAGGCGAAAGCGTTATCAGCTATGCCGATTATGCGATTGCAATGGTTGACGAAATTGAAAAAGGCAATCATATCCGTGAACGCATAAGCGTTGTAAGCAAGTAATTGATTTTCGTATGAAACCTCACAGGCTTTTAAGCCTGTGGGGAGTTTGCCGTTTTTTAAGGGAAGGTTTATATGACGCAGAGTGAAAGAAGATTATACCTAATAACGGAGCTGAAAAAAGAAAGTCCGCAGTATGCGAATTTGCCTGTTCCGTCAGACACGGCACAGCAAAATTACTGCTTCGTGCGCTTTTGAATGTGCGTATGCCGAAAGCTGCAAGCAATGCTTTTTTGAAAATACAGGATGAATATCTAAAAGAAGAAATACGGCGAAAAGGCATTACCGATATCAATTCTCTTAAACCGATACAACCCGATATTTATTTATGGCAGGGTGATATTACCACTCTTAAATGCGACGCTATCGTCAATGCCGCAAACAGTGCGCTGCTCGGCTGTTTTTGTCCGAATCACGCCTGTATTGACAATGCCGTTCATACCTTTTCAGGGATAGAACTGCGCCTTGCCTGCAACGAAATTATGCAAAGGCAAGGACACGAAGAAGCAACTGGGGAAGCAAAGATAACGCCTGCATATAATTTGCCTTGCAAGTTTGTTATTCACACGGTAGGTCCGATCGTAGGTGAGAGACCGACATACAGGGACTGCGAATTACTGCGTTCCTGCTACCGTTCCTGCCTAAAAATTGCCGATGAAAATCATTTAAAAAGTATCGCTTTCTGTTGTATCTCAACCGGTGAATTTCATTTTCCGAATAACAAGGCGGCAGAAATTGCAATAGATACAGTTAAAAAGTATAAAACAGAAACGAACAGCAAAATCAAGGTGATATTTAATGTTTTTAAAGCTAACGACTACGAAATCTACCGAGGATAAAATAAAACGGCTGAAAGAGAAAATAAACACAGCCGACGCCGTTATCATCGGTGCAGGAGCAGGACTTTCAACTGCGGCAGGCTTCGATTACGGCGGTGAGCGCTTTCGTAAATACTTTTCCGACTTTGAAGAAAAATACGGTATTCACGATATGTATTCCGGCGGCTTTTATCCTTACGAAAGCTCTTTGGAATACTGGGCGTGGTGGTCTCGTCATATCCTAATAAATCGCTATGATTGCCCTGTCGGAAAAGTATATGAAGATTTGCTTTCACTGATAAAAGACAAAGATTATTTTGTACTTACTACGAATGTCGATCACCAATTTCAGCGAGCCGGCTTTGATAAAAAGCGGTTATTCTATACACAGGGCGATTACGGCTTGTTCCAGTGCAGTGAACCTTGCCATCAGGAGACCTTTGATAACGAAACGGTTATCCGTGAAATGGTAAAACGGCAAAAAGATATGAAAATTCCCGCCGAGCTCCTGCCGGTTTGCCCTCACTGCGGCACACCGCTTGCCGTAAATCTGCGTTGCGACAACAAATTTGTCGAGGACGATGGCTGTCACAAAGCGGAGGAACGGTATGAAAACTTTATTCGTACAATAGACGGTCAAAAAATTCTCTTTTTGGAGCTTGGCGTTGGACTTAACACACCTGTAATTATAAAATATCCGTTCTGGCAAATTACTGCCGAAAACCCGAATGCAACCTATGCCTGCATAAACAAAGAACAGGCATTTTGTCCGCAGGAAATAGAACGGCAGTCTATTTGTATTGATGCGGATATTGCGGAAGTATTGGCAAAATAACAATAAACACAAAAGCGGCTATATAGGCTGTTCCGTACACCGCCACGGTTCTCCGTGGCGGTCATTTGTTACAGTAAATATTGCGGTTTTCTTCGGTTTAAAGTCCGAACAGCAACTGGCGTTTATCGTGACAGTCGGAAGTCTTTATCAGCCTTGCTCCTGCACCTTTCAGCCTTTCGAGTATGCGTTTATCGGGATAGGGAGACGAGCGCAGTCCCCTTGCAACAGCACCGTAGTTTATCTCGAATGCGGCAGGGGTTTTAAGCAGCTTATCAAGGGCGCTGTCTGCTGCGGCACGGTACCTTGGGTGGGTGTTATCAAAAAGCTCGCCCGATTCATTAAACTTCTCTATAAGGTCAAAATGACCGACAATATCGCACCCTGTTTTATTCCAAATATCCCCCACAAGCGCAAAATAATCCTCGGCAAAGGCGTAAAAATCACCGCCATAGTATTCTTTGACGATAGCACGCTGTATTTCCCGACTTTCATCAACCGGAAGATATTTCCCGTCCTTTTTAACATAGTGTACCGAGCCGATAACATAGTCATAGCCGTCGCAAGGCTCATTTGAAAAATAGTCCTGCTCTACTCCGAGCAGGATTTTAATTTGCCCTGCATATTTTTCTTTAAGCCTGTTTACGCACAGCTTATATTCGGCAGTGCCCTGCTTTGACATGCACCAGCTTTCATCAAAGGCGGTGTATGAATGTCCCGAAAAACCGATTTCGGGACAGCCGAGTCTGACAGCTTCAAGCACAATATCTTCAGGCGAATCAGATCCGTCGCAAAAATCAGTGTGAGTATGATAATTAGACGGTATCATTTTGTCATTTTTTCCTGCTTGACCTTGTGGTCGATTATGTGGCGTGAGGCAAGCTCCTTATGCACATCTTCTACGGAAATACCCATTTGCACCATAAGCACCATACAGTGATATGCAAGGTCCGCAAGCTCGTATACGGTTTCCTTTTTGTCGTCAGCCTTTCCGGCAATAATAACCTCGGTACATTCTTCGCCGACCTTTTTAAGTATCTTATCTATACCCTTATCAAAAAGATAAGAAGTGTAAGAGCCTTCGGGCCTTGTTTCCTTGCGTTCCTCTAATAAATCATAAAGTCCCTGTAAGCTAAACTCGCTCAAATCCTCACTCTGCCAAACAGAATTTGTAAAGCATGAATCACTGCCTGTATGGCAGGCAGGCCCGTCCTTTTCGACAACTACCGTAAGCGCATCCTTATCGCAGTCGGCAGTTATGCTTACAACATGCTGATAATTTCCGCTTGTCTCCCCTTTCAGCCAAAGCTCGTTACGGGAGCGGCTGAAAAAGCAGGTAAGCCCCTTTTCCATTGTGATTTGCAGGCTTTCCCTGTTCATATAGGCAAGAGTGAGCACCTTTTTGCTGACAGAGTCCACAACAACGGCAGGAATAAGCCCGTTTGAATCAAATTTAAGTTCGTTAATATCAATCATTTCTATAACCTCACTGTTATATTGTTAGCTTTTAGAGCGGCTTTAAGGTCGGGTATACCGACCTCGCCGAAATGAAAAATTGATGCCGCAAGCCCTGCGTCAACACCCGGCACAGTACTGAACAAATCAATAAAATCCTGAATTTTTCCGGCACCGCCGGACGCTATAACCGGAACATTTACCGATTCGCATACAGCCGAAAGCATTTCAAGGTCAAAGCCTTTCTTTACGCCGTCGGTATCAATGGAATTCAACACAACCTCACCTGCTCCGAGGTCTACGCAGTGCTTTATCCAGCCAATCGCTTCCATTCCGGTGTCCTCACGGCCGCCTTTTGCGAAAACACGAAATTCACCCTCAACACGCTTAACATCAGCCGAAATTACAACGCACTGATTGCCGTATTTAAGCGCCGCACGGTGAATAAGCTCAGGATTGCGAATAGCACCCGAATTAACGCTGACCTTATCGGCACCGCATTTCAGCACACGGTCAAAATCATCAAGCGTGTTAATGCCGCCGCCTACGGTAAGCGGAATAAAAATACGGCTTGCAACCTCACGCAAAATATCGGTAAATATTCGGCGCTGTTCAACCGACGCCGTAATATCGTAAAAAACAAGCTCGTCGGCACCGCTTTTTGAATAATACTCGGCAAGCTCAACAGGCGATGAAACATCGCTTAAGCCCTTAAAATTTACGCCCTTTACTACACGCCCGTTTTTAACATCAAGGCAGGGAATAATTCTTTTTGTAATCATTTTGCCACCTCAATCGCATTTTTAAGGTCAATAGCGCCCGTGTAGTAAGCCTTGCCGATTATTGCACCGTAAAGCTCCATTTGTCGAAGCCTGCGAACATCATCAATACTGCTGACTCCGCCCGATGCGGTTATATCCATATCGTACTTGGCAGACAGCCTGCGGTAAAGCTCAAGGTTTGTGCCGTTCATTGCGCCGTCCTTTGAAATATCGGTGCAAATAATATTTTTTATTCCGAGAGCCTGCATACGGTCAAGGAAATCGTCAAGCGTCAACGCCGAGCTTTCCAACCAGCCCTTAATTGCAATAAAACCGTCCTTAACATCAGCACCCACAGCAACCGCTTCTCCGAAGGTGCTTACCGCCTCTTTCAAAAAATCGGGATTATTAACGGCGGCAGTACCCAAAATCACCCGTTTCACACCTGCCGAAAGGTAGGCTTCAACGGTACTCATATTGCGGATTCCTCCGCCTGTTTCAACAAACAGACCGGTTTCCTCAGCAATTTCACCGATAACCGATAAATTCGGCGTAGTGCCGTCCTTAGCGCCCTCAAGATCTACCGTATGTATATGGGTTGCACCGCAACTTTTGAATTCCCGTGCCACCTCCAGCGGCGAATCGCTGTAAACGGTCATTTTTTTGTAGTCGCCTTTAAACAGGCGCACCGCTTTTTTATCATATAGGTCTATTGCGGGAAAAATTATCATAATTTACCCTCCCTTACAAAATGCACGCAAAATATTAAGCCCGACCTCACCGCTTTTTTCTGGGTGAAACTGACAGCCCTTTATATTGCCGTTTTCAACCGCCGCAGTCAGCTCAACGCCGTATTCGGCGGTAGCTATAACACTGTCGGAGCAGTCGGTCGCATAGTACGAGTGAACAAAGTAAACGCAATCGTTTTCCTTGATATAACGGAAAAGACTGCTCGGCTTTTTAAATTTCAGCGCATTCCAGCCGATATGCGGAATTTTAAGATTTTCGGGTACAACGCCCTTCATCGGCACAACATTCCCCGAAAGCAGTCCTAAACCCTCATGTTCTCCGTATTCAAAGCTTTTTTTAAACAAAAGCTGCATACCAAGGCAAATGCCCATTATGTCCTTACCTGCATCAGCCTGCTCCTTTATCAGCTTATCAAGACCGCTTGAGCGCAGTTTATCTATTGCATCGGAAAAAGCCCCGACTCCCGGAAGAATAAGCTTATCGGCCGATTTTATTACTTTTGGGTCTGATGTTGCAGCCGCCGGAACACCGATCATTTTAAAGGAGGAAACAAGGGAAAAAAGATTGCCTACGCCGTAGTCGATTATCGCTATCATTAAAGCAGCCCCTTTGTGGACGGAATTTCATCGGCAAATTCAGGGTCAACAGCCACAGCGGCTCTGAGACTGCGTGCAGCGGACTTAAATATGCCCTCTATAATGTGGTGCGAATTACAGCCAGCTATTTTGCGTATGTGCAGTGTAATGCCTGCCTCCCGTGCAAAAGCAAACCAAAACTCGCTTGATAATTCCGTATCGAAATCCCCGACCTTTTGCGAAGGTGTTTCGGCGTCATAACAGCAAAGTCCCCGCCCTGAAATATCAACTGCGGTTAATATAAGCGCCTCATCCATAGGCAGTATGGTATCGGCATAACGCTTTATTCCGCACTTATCCCCCAGTGCCGTAGAAAATGCTTTTCCAAGCGTAATACCTATATCCTCGGTGGTGTGGTGATAATCAACCTGTGTATCCCCTGCACACTTTACTTCAAGGTCGAAACGGCCGTGCTTTGCAAACAGCGTCAGCATATGGTCGAGAAATCCCACTCCCGAATCGATAACGCTTTTTCCGCTGCCGTCAAGCTGTAGCTTTAAGCTAATATCCGTTTCGGCGGTCTTGCGGTTAATTTCAGCCTGTCTCATAAATTCATCTCCTTAAAAATTGTTTTTATTGCATCTGTAAGTAAAGTCATCTGCTCGTCGGTTCCTACCGTTATTCGGCAAAAATCGGCAATTCTTTCTTTATTAAAACGGCGAACAAGAATACCTTTTTCTTTGAGTGCCGAATACAGCTTTTCGCCGCCTATTCGGTCACTTTTGGCAAAAATAAAGTTTGCCTTTGAGGGTATAACCGTAAACCCGAGATCTTTAAGCGCCGCTGCCGTTTTTTCACGGTTTTTTTCAATAATGCGGCAGTTGTTCATATAGTAGCCGTTATCCTTTAATGCGGCAATACCTGCACGGGCGGTCAGGCGGTTTACATTATACGGATTTGTGGAATACCGTATGGTATTTAAATCGGCTATAAGCTTTTCATTTCCGAAAGCAAATCCGAGCCTTGCGCCTGCAAGCGACCGTGACTTTGAAAATGTGCCGATAACAAGAAGATTATCGTATTTCGCTGTTAAGGGCAATGCGCTTTCGCCGCCGAAGTCTATGTAAGCCTCGTCTATAATAACCGCATTATCGGGATTGCTGCTTACGATTTGCTCGATAGCGTCAAGACCGAGAAAAAGTCCCGTCGGCGCATTCGGGTTTGCAATAACAACCGTTTTATTAATTGCCGTATAATCGGCGGGATTAATACTGAAATCACTCTTAAGCGGAATTTCCGTATACGGAATACGGTTAAGCTGTGCAAACACAGGGTAAAACCCATATGTTATATCCGGAAAGACAAGCGGACGCTTTTGGTCTGCAAATGCCATAAACGCAAAATTAAGCGCTTCATCCGAGCCGTTTACCATCATAATATTTTTACTGTTCACGCCGAATACCTTCGACATTTCTTCCCGTAATTCTCGGCACTCGGGGTCGCAGTAAAGCTGTAAAAGTTCGCTTTCCTCTTTAACGGCTGCAGCTACCGAAACGCTTGGCGGAAAGGGCGATTCGTTTGTATTAAGCTTTATATATGCTCTGTCCTGCGGCTGTTCACCCGGGGTGTACGGCTCAAGACCGGCATATTTTTCAGAAAAAAATCTGCTCATTTGTTTTTACCGAAACGCACCTTGGCGCTTTTTGCGTGTGCGTCAAGTCCTTCCTTGTGCGCAAACACAGCTACATCATCGGCAACACGCTCAAGTGCGTCGCGAGTAAAGTAGGTGTACTGCGTTTTTTTAACAAAGTCATCAACCGACAGGGGTGACGAAAATCTCGCCGTACCGCTTGTAGGCAATGTGTGGTTAGGCCCTGCAAGATAATCTCCGAGCGCCTCGGGGCAGTATTTTCCCATAAATACCGAGCCTGCGTGCTTAACCTTATCAAGATAATCAAAAGGCGAATCCATGCAAAGCTCAAGATGCTCGGGTGCAATTTTGTTAGCAATATCAATCGCAAGCGACAGATTACCCTCGGCAACGATTATTTTGCCGTTATTATCAATAGAAGTGCGTGCAATTTCGGCGCGCGGCAGCAAGGGTATTTGGCGTTCAAGCTCGGCGCTTACGGCGTCTGCAAAACTGCGGCTGTCGGTAACAAGCACTGCACTTGCCATTTTGTCGTGCTCTGCCTGAGAAAGCAGGTCTGCCGCAACATATTCAGGCACACAAGTTGAATCGGCTACCACAAGTATTTCGCTTGGACCTGCTATCATATCAATAGATACACGCCCGAATACTTGCTTTTTTGCCTCTGCAACATAGGCGTTCCCGGGACCTACGATTTTATCTACTTTAGGTATACTTTCGGTACCGTAAGCAAGTGCGGCGACAGCCTGTGCACCGCCCACCTTAAAAATGCGGTCCACGCCTGCTATGCGTGCCGCCGCCAGAATAGCGGGTGCTACTTTGCCGTTTTTTCCGGGAGGGGTAACCATTATTATTTCGGAACAGCCTGCAATCTTTGCAGGAATGCTGTCCATAAGCACGGTTGACGGATACGCCGCCGTACCTCCCGGGACATAAAGCCCTACCTTTTCTATCGGTATTACCTTTTGCCCCATCACAACGCCGTCAATATCGTTTATAATAAAGCTGTTTCTTACCTGCTTTTCGTGAAAATGGCGTATGTTTTCAGCCGCCTTTTTAAGCACTTCAATAAATTTCGGCTCAACCGCCGCAAAGGCTTCGTCAAGCTCATCCTTGCTTACCTCAAGCGAATCAAGCTCGGCTTTATCAAATTTTCTTGAATAGTCATAAAGCGCCTTATCTCCGTCACGAATAACATCGGCTATTATTTGCGAAACCACCTGCTCCACATCAGGCGCAATATTGCTCCGTGAAAAAATTTCGCTGTTCGGCACCTCGCCGTAATTAAAAATCTTTATCATTTTGCTTCTACCTGCTTTCTTATGCTTGCGGCAACCTTTTCAATACATCCGCCTTTAAACTTAAATGCCGCTTTGTTTGCAATAAGTCTGGC
>JAFOYI010000009.1 GCA_017391425.1 Clostridia bacterium
GATAAATTGAACGAATATATTTACTACTACAACAACGAAAGGATTTCTACAAAATTAAAAGGAATGAGCCCAGTACAATACCGAACTCATTCACTTGCAATTTAATATTTATTTTTGTCTAAACTTTGGGGTTCACTTCAATAAGCTCTCTCTTTTTTACAATATCAAAACGGGGTGGAAGAATGATAAATTCAAGATATAATCCCACAAGACGGGCATTGATTTTTTGGACGCTGTTTATAGGAATAGGGGCGGTGGCAGGCTCTGTCGAAATGCTTGCCGACCCGACAGGAAAAGCAATGGGAATGGACGCCTTACTGCCCTTCTTTAAAAAACTGCCGTTTTCCGACCTGCTTTTTAAAAACTACATATTTTCGGGAATAGCACTGCTTATTGTAAACGGTATAACAAATCTTACTGCAGCGGTATTGCTCATTCTGAAAAGGCGGTCTGGAATTGTTCTCGGCACGGTGTTCGGCATTACGCTTATGCTTTGGATATGTATTCAGTTTTATATGTTTCCGATAAATTTTATGTCTACAATCTTTTTTATCTTCGGAGCAATACAGGCGGCAACCGGTTATGCGGCGTATGTTTTTGAAAGGCAGGAGTCTTTTTCGGTTAATGAAAACGGTTACCCAAATATCGGAACCGAAAAGCAGCGGCTTGTAGTTTATTTTTCCCGTATGGGGTATGTAAAAAAAGCGGCGCTTGAGGAAGCAAACCGCACAGGTGCATATATTTATGAGATTAAAACGGATGAAAAAACCGACGGCACTCTCGGCTTCTGGTGGTGCGGACGGTACGGTATGCACGCATGGGATATGCTGATTTTGCCGATCGGTATCGACCTTACACGGTTTGACCATATAACAATTTGCAGTCCCATATGGGTGTTCGGGCTTTCCGCACCTGTGCGTGCTTTTTGCAGACAGTCGGGCGGAAAGATAAAGGAAGCCGATTATATATTGGTGCATCACCAAAAAACCCCGTATTTTAATGCTGCAAAGGAAATGGATATGCTTTTGGGACTGAAAAACAGTCCGGCAAAAAGTATTTGCTGCAGAAGGGGTAAATATTTATCTGAAAAGCACAATTAAAACGGCATAAATTACGTTTTGCTGTTTTTCGGACAATATTATTTTCCAACACAGAAACGGCGGAAGATTTCGTCGGTCACTTCGTTTGTAACCCGTTTGCCCGTAAGCTCTAAAAGTGCGGAAAGTGCGTCGTCAACGCAAATCCCCACAGCGTCCATTGTGTTTCCGCTTTCAAGTGCGGCATAAGCCTCTTTGATTCCGTCAAGCGCACGCACGGCACAGGCACGCTGGCGCTCGTTCATAAGCACGGCACTGTCGGGGTCAAGCGATGCAGTGCCCGAAATATCGGCTATTTCTTTTATAAGCAGATCGTAGCCTTTACCGCTTTGTGCGGCGGTTTCCACCGTCCTGAAATCGGTAAAAACGCTGCGGTCTATTTTATTTTCAAGGTCGGTTTTATTAAGTATAACTATGGTGTTTTTGCGGTCAAGCGAGGCTATAAGCGAAGTATCGTCGCTGTCAAGCGGTTTGGAGCAGTCAAAAACCGCCAAAACAAGCTCCGCCGAATCTATGCGGGATTTTGCCAATTCAACGCCTATGCTTTCAACCTTGTCGTCTGTTGTGTGTATTCCTGCGGTATCTGCAAGGCGGAGTATTATGCCGCCGGCATTTACGGTTTCTTCTATTACATCCCTTGTTGTTCCGGCAATATCCGTTACTATTGAGCGCTCACAGCCGCTGAGCATATTCATAACGGTGGACTTGCCCACATTCGGTTTTCCCACAATAGCGGTTTGGATGCCCTCTCGGATTATTCTGCCGGCATCGTAAGAAGAAAGCATTTCGCAGAGTGATTTTTCGGCATTTTTAAGCATTTTAAGAAAGCTTTCGGGGTCAAGACCTTCAATATCCTCATCCGGATAGTCCGAGTATGCTGCAATAGAGGCGTCGGCCGCAATAAGATTCTTTTCTATTTCCTCTGTTTTCTTGCTTGTTTTACCGATATGAGCGGCTCTTGAAAGTCTTAATTCCGTATCTGACTTTGCCGATATGAGCCCCATAATACTTTCCGCTTTTGTAAGGTCGGTTTTTCCGTTTAAGAATGCCCGTTTTGTAAATTCTCCCGGTTCTGCCGGGGCGGCGCCGTTTTCAAGAATAAGGCGCAGTATGTCCAGTAAAAGCAGTCTTCCTCCGTGAACGGATATTTCCACAACATCCTCGCCTGTGTAGCTTTTCGGAGCTTTAAAAACAAGTGCAACGGCGTCGTCAAGTACGGCACCGTCTTTTTTTATTTCACCGTAAGCCGCTCGGTATCCCTTAAGATCGGAAAGCGGTTTGCCTGAAAAGGCGAAAAACACCCTGTCGGCTACGGCTATGGCATTATCGCCCGATATTCGTATTACCCCTATAGAGCTTTCACCGAGCGGGGTAGCTATTGCCGCTATTGTGCGGTCAGACATATTTACACTTCCCTTAAGCTTAAATTACAGTTCGGCACGCCGTAAGGCGTGCCGAAAACTACATATCCTCAACAATCCCGACAGTGCCTTAACCATAATGAGGTAAGAACACCTATAAGCAGTATTATTGCGAAAATGGATATCGGTACTATTGCCGAAACTACAAATTCTGCGGCATAAGCACCTGCTATTGCTCCCGCTACGAAGAACAGCAATAATGCAAGTATGCATACAACAGAGGATGAACAACGGCAATTTCTTCTTAATTGACAGGAGTTATTCCTTGATTCTTCATTACAATACATACTTTCACTTGTCCTTTCATTTTCATCGATCCGGATCAATAACAGTATATGTGAAAATAAAGGACAGGTGATATTATTTCATAAATTCATACATGGCACGGTAGCACATATATACATCGAACTTGGCTGTTGTTTCAAACGGAGCGTGCATTGAAAGCACAGGAACGCCTAAATCAACAACATCAACCCCCATATTTGCAATGAATATTGCTACGGTTCCGCCGCCGCCTATGTCAACCTTGCCGAGCTCGCCCGTCTGCCAGACGATACCCTCTTTGTCAAGCATAGAGCGGATTTCTGCCACATATTCGGCAGAAGCGTCCGATGTGCCGGATTTACCTCTTGCGCCGGTGTATTTTGTGACAACTACGCCGTAGTTTAAAAGCGAGGCGTTTCTTCTTTCCATAACATCCTGGAAGGTCGGGTCCATACCTGCGTTAACATCGGCAGACAAACATCTTGAACGGCGAAGCGCAACCGTCGGGTCGCCGTTTTGCATTTTTGCAAGGTCGCCTATAACAAAACGGAGAAAATCGGATTCAAGTCCTGTGTTGCCGCAGGAGCCTATTTCTTCCTTATCGGTAAGGATTGCAAGAGCGGTTTTTTCGGGGCTTTCAACCTCAAGCACTGCGGTAAGCGCAGGATAAGCGCAAACTCGGTCGTCCTGACCGTAAGAGCCTATAAGTGAGCGGTCAAAGCCTATATCGCAGGATTTTGCGGCAGGAACCATTTCAAGCTCTGCAGAGAGGAAATCTTCCTCGGTAATTCCGTATTTTTCATTTAACAGCTTTAAAATATTAAGCTTTACAAGCTCACTGCCCTTATCTTCCTTAAATGGGTGACTGCCTATAAGCACATTAAGCTCCTCGCCCTTTATACCCTCGTTCAGGGTGCGCTTTACCTGCTCTGATGCAAGGTGGGGCAAAAGATCGTTGATTACAAATTTAGGCTCGTCATCGTTTTCGCCCACGGACACTTCCTTTACGGTTCCGTCCTTAAGCACGAAAACTCCGTGAAGCGCAAGCGGTACTGCGGTCCACTGATATTTTTTAATTCCGCCGTAATAGTGGGTTTTAAAAAGTGCTAAATCAATATCCTCATAAAGCGGATTGGGCTTTAAGTCAAGTCGGGGAGAGTCAATATGTGCGGCAGTGATATTAACGCCGTTCTCAACAGGCTGTTTGCCTATAACCGCAAGCGCTAATGTTTTGCCACGGTTGTTGATATAAACCTTTTCTCCGGCGGCATAAGTTTTACCGTATTCAAATTTTTTAAAGCCCTTTTCCTCGGCCATTTTAACCGCCGCTTTTACCGCTTCACGCTCGGTTTTGGCACGGTTTAAAAAGCACTTGTAGCCCTCACAGTACTCCTGTGCCTTATTAAGCACCTTTTCGTCAGATGTAAGTCTGCCGTTTTTACGCTTTAAAAAAAGCTTTTCTTTTAACATCTCGGATGATGTGTTTTCAATCATAGCGATTCCTCCGTTATTTCTTTTAATATATCGGAAAAGCGTTTTATTACCGCATTTTCGTCACCGTTATTATATATTATGTAGTCTGCCCTGTTTTTATAAAAATCGTCGGATTTTCCGGCATTCATTCTAAGCAGAGCCTCTTTTTCCGAAAGACCGTCTCTTTCGATTATTCGGGTTTTCCGTATTTTCTTATCGGCAAGCACCGCAACGGTTTTCAGGCATGCTTTGTCGATACCGCTTTCAAAAAGGGTGGGTGCGTCAAGCAGGGAATTTTCGTTGCCTGCTTCACGGAAAATCAGCTTTACAATGTACGGAAGTAAGGTTTTGTTTAAAAGCTCGGTCGAGGCTTTGTCCTTAAACGCCGCTGCGGCAAGCGCTTTGCGGTTAAGAGAACCGTCTGTCATCAAAATGCCTTTTCCGAAAGCATTAACGAGAGCCGCCAAACCCTCTGTTCCTTTTTCGGCAGCTTTTCTTGCCGTTTTGTCACAGTCAATCACCTTAAAGCCGAACCTTTCGGCTGTTACGGACACAGTGCTTTTGCCGGCACCCGTCGGACCTGTCAGACCGATGATAACACTCATACCGCAATCACCCTGAATGCCGCCGCACGGATAAGACGGTTGTAAACCGCAAGTCCTACGCCCGTTTTTGACGGCGCATGCACATAAATAGCGGTTTTGTTAAGGCTGTCTGCCTCACGCAGAGCCGAAAAAACGCCGTGCGCCAATGTATATTCGTCCTTTCCGCTTCCGTAAAGGATAAAGGGGATTTTGATTTTTTCGCTGTCCTCCGAAAAGCAAACCGCCGCCGCATTTTCCTTGGAGTTTACAAATTCCGCAAACCTTTCTGAACTGCCGTCAACAAGAAATGTTTCGGTTTTTGGGGCGTAATGCTTGTATTTCATACCGGGGGAGGCTACCTTTGCGCCCTTTTCGGGTTCGGATAAAACCGCCTTGTCCACAACTATATCGGGGAAAATCTCCCTTAACTGTTCCACTGTTACGGCGCCGGGTCTTAAAAGTCTCGGCGGTGAGGTGACAAGGGTTATAACGGTAGATTCAACACCGACTTTGCAGTCCCCCGACATTACCACGGCGTCTATTTTACCGTCAAGGTCGTCTATTACATACTTGGCAGAGGTCGGACTCGGCTTTCCCGATGTATTGGCGGAGGGAGCTGCAAGCGGCAGTCCGCTTGCGGTTATTATGTCACGGGCGGTTTTGTCGGACGGCATCCTTACGGCTACGGTGTCAAGTCCTGCCGATACGCACGCCGGAATTTTATCCGTTCTTTTAAGCACCATAGTAAGCGGTCCGGGCCAGAATTTTTCAGCACATTCATATGCACCGTCCGGAATATCCGCTGCTATTTCGCCGAGAGTGTCAATATCCGCTATATGAACTATCAGCGGATTGTCCTGCGGGCGGCCTTTTGCAATAAATACTTTTTTTACCGCTTCTTCATCAAGGGCAGACGCCGCAAGGCCGTAAACCGTTTCGGTCGGTATTGCCGCTATTCCGCCGTTTTTAAGTATTTCCGCCGCTTCTTTTATACTTTCGTTATATCTCTCACTGTCTGTTTTAAGCCTTTTTGTAAGCATTATAATCCCTCGTTCTCCGATTTGAGCGCTTCGGTTCTGAAATAGGTTATAAGCGCATCTACCACTTCGTCAAGGTCGCCGTTTAAAATCTGTTCAAGCTTATAAAGTGTAAGTCCTATGCGGTGGTCGGTAACCCTGCCCTGCGGATAATTGTAGGTTCTTATTCGCTCACTGCGGTCGCCGGTGCCTACTTGGGAACGGCGGTCGGATGCAATAGCCTCATCATGCTCTCTCTGTGCTTTATCAAGCAGACGGGAGCGGAGTATTTTAAGCGCCTTGTCCTTGTTTTTGTACTGACTGCGCTCGTCCTGACACTCAACAACCGTACCTGTCGGAATATGCGTAACCCTTATTGCCGAGGAGGTTTTGTTAATGTGCTGACCGCCGGCTCCCGAGGAACGGAAGGTATCTATTTTAAGGTCTGCCGGATTAATTTCAAGCTCAACATCCTCAGCTTCCGGCAGTACCGCAACCGTTACGGTTGAGGTGTGTATGCGCCCCTGTGTTTCCGTATCCGGCACACGCTGTACACGGTGTACGCCGCTTTCGTATTTAAGGCGTGAATAAGCGCCCGTACCCTCTATCATAAATACAATTTCCTTAAAGCCGCCGAGCTCTGTTTCGTTTGCGTTGATAACCTCAATACTCCAACGCTTTGACTCGGCATACATTGTATACATTCTGTAAAGCGTTCCGGCAAAAAGTGCTGCCTCTTCGCCGCCGGCTCCGCCCCTTATTTCCACTATTACATTTTTTTCGTCGTTAGGGTCTTTCGGCAGTAAAAGAATTTTAAGCTCGTCCGAGCAGAGAGCTATTTTTTCCTTCGCCTCTTTAAGCTCTTCTTCGGCAAGCTCCTTCATATCCTTATCAAGTCCGCTTTCCGAAAGGATTTGCAGTGCCTCCTCTTCGGTTGCCTTTGCCGCCTTGTATTCACGGTATTTTTCAACTATCGGCGTCATTTCCGCATATTCCTTCATAAGCCGTGTGAACTGCTCGTTATCGGCGGCGGTTTCCGGTCTTGAAAGCTCTGCCGATATTTGTTCGTATCGGTTTGCAACTGCGTCTATTTTTTCAAACATATCTGCTCTCCGTCAGTCTTAATAATTTTTTTCAGGCTTTTTTCAGCCTTTGTGCGCGGAAGCATCACCTCACGGCCGCAGCCGTCGCACCTAAGGCGGAAATCCATTCCTACTCTCAGTACGGAAAAAGTGTCCGCCCCGCAGGGGTGTTTTTTCTTCATTAAAAGCTTATCCCCGACGTTTATATCCATAAACACTTTCACTCCCTGCATTTTTTACTATTATATAACAAACACTACCCGAAAGCAAGAGCAAAAGGGCGTTAAGAGCCGCCATAAGGGCAAAAAAGTTGATTTTTCGCTATGTGTATGATATAATGGCTCTGTATTTGGAAAAATATCATTTGTTTATGCCGATTTTTGTCGGCAGAATGGAGAACCTATGGACGACAGAGATTTGTTCAGTTACGATAATTCCGGAAATCTTGAGGAAACCGGAGAGACAAGCTTTGACCTTAACAGCTTTTCCTCTCACAGCACTGACGGCGGAAAACACAGCAGCGGAAAGAAAAAGAAAAAGGGCAGCCGCCGTGAGCGTACAATCAGGGCTGTACTCACCGTCTTTCTTGTAGGACTTATTACGGTAAGTATTGTTATCTCGGCTTTTCTGCTTTATGCATTTACCATGGTTGACGGAAGTATGGATGAAAATCTTGATGACCTCAAGCTCAACTTCACCACAACTATTTATGCCGCCGACGAAAACGGAAATTATGCGGAATATCAGCGTCTTCACGGAACATTTAACCGCATTTGGGTGAATTATGATAAGGATAAGGCAAAATCAAACGACCTTACCTATGACGGCATACCGCAAAATCTTGTAAATGCTTTTGTTGCGATTGAGGACAAGCGTTTTATGGATCACAACGGAGTTGACTGGAAGCGTACCTTTGCGGCATTTGCAAATATGTTTTTGCATTTTTATTCTTCAAATCAGGGCGGTTCTACAATAACCCAACAGCTTGTAAAAAACCTTACGGGGGACACCTCACAGCGTCCGAGCCGTAAAATCCGTGAAATAATGCGTGCCAGGTATCTTGAAAACCATTATGTTAAGGAAACAATAATAGAGTGCTATTTAAACACAATAGCAATGGGTCACGGAACCTACGGCGTAGAGGTTGCGGCTAACTATTATTTCGGGAAAAGCGTTAAGGATTTAACGCTTACGGAATGTGCCTGCCTTGCCGCAATTACAAAAAGTCCGACCAATTATGCGCCGGACGATCATCCCGAGGAAAATAAGACCCGCCGCAATACAGTTTTGTGGGAAATGTACGATCAGGGCTATATAACAAAGGAAGAGTACGAAAAGGCAAAGGCCGAGGAAATAACCATCGTTGCTTCAAAGGACGCACTTAAAGAGAGCGACAATAACTCCTACTTTGTTGATGCGCTTATCGATCAGGTTATATCCGACCTTTGTGATAAGTACGGCTACGAAAAGTCGCACGCAAATAATATTTTTTATTCAAGCGGATATAAAATATATGCAACGGTAGATAATAATATACAGGGAATTATGGAAGAGGTCTTTTCCGACAGTAATACCTACGGCATTAAGGGTGCGGACGGCTCGACGCTCCAAGGCTCTATGACCCTTATGGATTATAACGGACATATAAAGGGCATCGTCGGCGGAATAGGCGAAAAGGTCGGTAAAAGGGGACTTAACCGTGCAACAAGCGCAAAACGCCAGCCCGGTTCTACAATGAAGCCGATAGCGGCTTATGCACCCGCAATAGAAGACGATATTATAACCTATTCAAGTATAGTAAACGATACAAAGACCAATTATAACGGTTGGACCCCCGTAAACTGGTATAATTCTTATTGGGGTAACATTACCGTGCAGTATGCGCTTGAGCGCTCGGTAAACACAATACCCGTTTATCTTGTAAATAAAATGGGACCGCAGAAATCCTACGATTTCCTTACGAAAACTCTCGGAATCACCACGCTTAACAGCGAGGACATAAATCTTGCTCCTCTCGGAATGGGCGGAACCAACGGCGGTATTACCACTAAGGAATCCGCCGCCGCATTTGCAATATTCGGAAATCTCGGTCAGTATCATGCCCCCACGCTTTACACAAAGGTTACCGATCAGCACGGCGAAACGGTGCTTGAATATAACGAAGAACCGAAAATGGCAATAAGCGAGGACACCGCTACCGTTATGAACAAGCTTTTGCAGACCGTAGTTTACGGCTCTAACGGTACGGGTGCCGGCGCAAAGGGATTTATTAAGGATATGAAGATATACGCAAAAACGGGTACCTCCAACAACTCAAACGACTTGTGGTTTGTGGGCGGCAGTCCTTATTATGTGGCGTCCTGCTGGTGCGGATACGACCAACAGCAAAAAATACCTAACTCCGGTATCGCAATGAAGATGTGGGGTGCGGTTATGACAAAGGTACACTCCGGTCTTGAACCAAAGGAATTTGAAATCAGCAGCTATGCGGTAGAAAAATATTACTGCACTTCAACCGGAAATATTGCAACCACCGCATGCCCGTCAAAGGCGGTAGGCTGGTATAAAAAGAGTAATGTGCCGGGACTTTGCCAAAGTCACGGCGGAGAGGCTGCGGCAAGTCCTGCAGAGGTAAGAAAGGCTGAGGAAGAGGCCGCCGCACAAAGCTCCTCTGAAAATTCTTCATCAACTGACTCCTCGGCGGAATAAAAAGGAAGGTATTATGTTCCGGTTTAAACCTATAAGACTTTGCGATAAAGAAATATTCGGTCGGTACATTACCGGCGAGGGTGAATTTTCGTGCGAAAGCGCATTTATAAATTTATTTGTCTGGCAGGATTCGTATAAGAACGAGTGGGCGACCGAGGACGGTCAGCTTATAATTAAATCGGGCGAGGGTAAAAACACCGTGTTCCGTTTGCCGTTCGGGGACGATTTCCAAAGAGGAATAGAGCTTATAAGGGAGGCGGCAGGCGAAGAGTATCCTAAGTTTTGGGTGCAGGACGGCAGGCGGCTTGACGAGCTTGAGGATTTCCTCGGCACACATTATGAGCTTTTAGAAGAAAGAAATTCTTTTGACTATGTTTATTTAAGGGATAATCTGGCTGAGCTAAGCGGAAAAAAGTATCACGGAAAAAGAAATCACATAAGCGCTTTTTCTAAGAAATACAACTGGGAGTACAGACCTGTAACAAAAGAAAATATTTGTGATATAAAGCGCTGTGCGGAGCTTTGGTATGAGGAAAACTGTTACAGGAATAACCGGCATTTAATTTGCGAGAAAAGCGGTATAAACACTGTGCTTGATAATATGGAGCTTTTGGGTGCAAAGGGCGGAGCTGTGTATGTTAACGGCGAAGTTGTGGCTTTTACGGTGGGTTCTCCAATAAATGACGGAATTTACGATATTCATTTCGAAAAGGCTTTAAAGCAGTACGACACCGCATACTCAGTAATAAACCGTGAGTTTGCAAAAAGGGAGCTTTCGGCTTACAAATATATAAACCGTGAGGATGATATGGGTCTTGAGGGACTCAGAAAAGCAAAGCTTTCCTATCATCCGGAAATGTTTATAAAAAAATACACCTGCATACCTAAGGAGCAAAAATGAACGAACAAGATTGCAGGCTGATATACAGGGAAGCGTTTTGTGATCCGGATACCGAATTTGAGGATAAACTGTTTAAAAATTGCTTTAAGTATTGCCGTGTAAAAAAAGCGGACGGGAAAACCGTTTCAATGCTTTTCGCACTGCCTTGTGAATTGTTTGACGGCGAAAAAAGGGAAGAGGCGGTTTATATATATGCCGCCGCAACGCTTGCGTCTTATAGGGGCAAGGGATTTATGACCGAGCTTATAGACTCGCTTAAATCAGAGGGAAAGACGCTTTTTCTTGTTCCGGCAGACGATGGGCTTATACCCTTTTATAAAAGGTGCGGATTTAAAAAATTTACAGCTTTCACATTCAAAAAATGTGAAAAATACGCCTCCCCGATAAGGGAGTTTGTACCGCTTTCAAACGGAGAAAAGGCACAGGGCGAATACAGCTTTACGGCGATGTACTGTTCTGACGGGATTCGTCACCTTGACGGATTGTATTTCCCCTTTTCAATGATAAATTAAACGGCTGTTGCATTTTGCTGCAACAGCCGTTTTTATGTGTTTTATTTTCCTTCGTATTTTGCAACGATTTTCTTTATGCGGTCCACAGGGTCAAGCAGACTGCTTATAGAGTTATCAAGGTTAAGGGTTTCAACCAAAAGGGCAATGTATTTCGACATATTGACGCTGCAGTACCATTCACGCTCTAAAAGCTCTTTAGGCTGATATATAAGGTTTGTTGTGAAAATCTTATCAATTTTGCCGTCTCTGTAATATTCGTCAAATTTATCAAATCCCTCAACAAAAAGACCGAAGGTTGAGAAAATAAATATTCTTCCGGCGCCTTTTTCTTTAAGCTTTGCCGCTATATCGAGCATTGACTCGCCCGATGAAATCATATCGTCAACAAGAATAAGGTCTTTTCCGGTAATATCGTTACCGAGGAATTCGTGAGCCTCTATCGGGTTTCTGCCGTTTACTATAACAGAATAGTTGCGGCGTTTATAGAACATACCGAGCTCTAAGCCTAAAACGGAGGAGTAATAAATGCATCTGCCCATACCGCCCTCGTCAGGGGAGACGATCATAGTGTGGTCACGGTCCAGCTTAATGTCCGGTACTGTTTTTAAAAGAGCTTTAATCATCTGGTAAGCCGCCTGAACATTGTCAAAGCCGTCAAGCGGGATGGCGTTGTTTACACGGGGATCGTGTGCGTCAAAGGTAACAATGTTTTTAACGCCCATTGCAACAAGCTCTTGAAGAGCCATTGCGCAGTCCATAGATTCACGGGCGGTTCTTCTGTGCTGTCTGCCTTCGTAAAGCATCGGCATAATAACGGTTATCCTTCTTGCCTTGCCGCCTAACGCCGCTATTATTCTTTTAAGGTCCTGATAATGGTCATCCGGACTCATCGGAACAGTCTGACCATACATTTTGTATGTTACGCTGTAATTAAAGCAATCACAGAGAATGTAAGCGTCAAGACCTCTTGCGGTGTGCTTTAAAACCGCCTTTGCCTCACCCGTTCCGAATCTCGGGCAGTTAGCCTGGATAACAAATGATTCGTCCTCGGGAATGTTTCGCCATTGCTTAAGGTAATAATCAACCTGTGATGCAATATCCTCACTGCCGCGCATGCTTATAAGAGCCAAGTCGCCGTAAGGAGTGTGCTTAAAATCAATACTTGCCATTTTTAGCCCTCCGTTTTTTTAGTTCATATATATAATAACACAAAATCGTCGACACAAAAAGAGCTTTTTCGAAAAAATATTCAATAATATTTTATACATAAATGATAATAAAATTTATGCCATACGCATAAAGACGGTTTTAATCGGGCTCAGTATCAAATAATAATAAAAATATCTTTATTTTTAGGAGTGCGTGTGATATAATCAATATGTGTGTCTTAATGAATTTTTAAGGGGGCGGACAAATGAAACGCATAAAATACGGCTTTTTATGTATGGCTGCCGTTCTGTGCTTTTTGCTTTGCGGATGCGATACTTTTACCACGGATACCGCCGAGCTTTTGAGTCCGCCTGCCCTGTCCGGTGATATAGCGCCCATAGCGGCGGCAATAAAGGCAAGCGCCGGGGGAGAATATACCCTTAAATACCCGACAAAGGGGAGCTATCGCTCTGCCGTTGTGCAAAACGATATAAATGCGGACGGCGTGCTTGAAGCCTTTGCCTTTTACAGCCGTAACGAAGATAATACTCAAGTAATATGTATAAATGTTATATGCAAGCAGGGAGACAAATGGATTTCCTGTGCGCAAAGCAGTATGAATGCCGGAGGAATAGACCGTATAGATTTTTACGATCTGGACGGAGACGGTGTTGAGGAAATACTTGTCGGCTGGGAAATATACGGAACGAGCGAAATGCAGCTTGCGATATATTCATTTAAAAATAATACGCTTATACAGCGTACTCTTCAGAAATACAGTAATTTTGTTTGCTGCGATATAAATGAAGACGGTGTCGGAGAGGTGCTTATAATCGACTTTAATTCGTCGGAGCAACGCAATTCGGCGTCGGTTTACAATCTTGCGGACAACGGGCTTAATATGGTGTATTTCTGTGAGCTTGACCGCACGGTAAAGAGTATAAACGATCCGGTGGTTTCCACACTGTCATCAGGTAAGCCTGCCGTGTATATAGATGAAATAAAGGGAATCGGCGCCATTACGGAGGTTCTTTTTGCAGAAAAAAATACGCTTATGAATCCGCTTTTAAATGCGGAATCAAGGGAGAATGTTGCAACACTTCGCTCTGCAAGCTACAGCATTAAGGATATAAACGGCGACGGTATAGTCGAAATTCCCGTGCAGGAAAGCGTACCGCCCTTAACCGATTTCGGAAAGGGAGAAAAGCTTTACCTTACAAATTGGTGTTCTTATAACGGTGAGACTCTTACCAATCAGGTAACTACAATGATAAACGATGCCGACGGATATTACTATAAAATATCTTCTAAATGGGCAGGGCAGATTGCGGTTTTAAAAGACCAGTCATCACACTTAAGGGAAATATACAGGTACGATAATGCCACCGCTATGCCGGGAGATATGCTTGTCAGCTTTATGACGGTGAAAAAGTCCGATTGGGACGCCGGAAAGTACAAGGACAAGGGTTACAGTGAAATAACGCATGACGGGATTTCCTCTTATCTTTGCAAAATAGGAAAGGGCGCTAAGGAAGAGCTTACAGAGGAAGATGTGCGAAAAAACTTTAATCTGATTGACTGATAAATGAACGGAGTGAAAATATGAAACGCATAATGATTGTTGAGGACGAGGCGGCAATTCGTGAATTTGAAGCAATTAATCTTAAAAGGGTAGGCTATACCGCAGTTGAGGCAGGCTCCGGTGAAGAAGCACTTGATATTTACGACAATGATACCGAGGGCTTTGATATTGCTTTGCTTGATATTTCAATGCCGGGAATGGACGGTTTTACGCTCTGTAAGGAATTGAGAAAACGCAGTGCAACGCTCGGAATAATAATGCTTACCGCAAGAACGCAGGAAATGGATAAAATAAGCGGACTTATGATAGGGGCGGACGATTACATAACAAAGCCGTTCAGCCCGACCGAACTGCTTGCAAGGGTGGATTCGCTTTACAGGCGTGTTGAAATGCAGTCCGCAAAGCAGGAAGTAAGACCTTCGGACGATATAACCTTAGGCGAGTTTACTCTTAATCTGCGCCGCAGGACGCTGCTTAAAAACGGAAAGAATATCGAGCTTACTCAGGTTGAGTTTCAGATGATAGAGTATTTCTTTAATAACCCCGACACTGCGCTTGACAGAACAGATATACTCAATAAGGTCTGGGGCACCAATTATTTCGGTGAGGAAAAGATTGTAGATGTTAATATAAGAAGACTTCGTATGAAGGTAGAGGATGACCCGTCTGTTCCTAAGCACCTTGTAACGGTGTGGGGAATGGGTTACAAGTGGAATACACATTAGTCAGTCAAAATTAAACTGCCGAAAGGAGGAGTAACCGTGCAGCTTGAAATTAAATTCAAAAGTATAGCGGTAAGATGGTTTTTTAATATGTTTCTTATAGTTGTGCTTGTGGTAAGCACGGTTATAGTGGCGTTCTCGGTATTTCTCAATTCCGTTTATACCGAGCGTATGCAGGCAATGGCAGACGACCTTACATACGAATTTAATTCGCTCTCCTCGGTTACGGGCGCAGGCTTTAAAGATAAAGCGGTGGAGCTTGCAGGTGATTTTGAAAGCAAAACCAAGCTTGAGGTTCAGGTTATAGACCGCCATGACACTATAGTTGTCACAACAACGGGATTTCAGCCGAGCGACCAGCGTATGCCCGATTATGAAAAGGCAAAGAAAACAGGCGACAGTGCGATTGCCAAAATCAAAACGGCAGACGGCGAACCGGTTCTTGCCTGCACCACGGTTATTTATGATTCTGCCGGCAGGTATTTGGGTGCTTACAGATGGATAAGCTCGTTAAGGGCGCTTAATCACACAATATTTTGGTTTGTGATTATGCTTATTTTCGCAGGGCTTGTGATATTGGCTCTCTGCGCTTTTTCGGGGCTGTTTTTTATAAGCTCGATAGTAAGACCGATAAGGGGTGTAAGCAATATTGCCCGTAAAATAGCAATGGGCGATTTTAATTCCCGAATAGAAATAAATAAAAATGACGAAATCGGCGAGCTTTGCGATACGATAAATTATATGGCGGCAGAGCTTTCGGAGGCTGAAAATTTAAAGAATGATTTTATTTCCTCCGTGTCGCACGAACTGAGAACGCCGCTCACTGCAATAAAAGGTTGGGGCGAGACGGCTAAAATGTCGGTCGGAACAGACGAGGCTCTTGTAAAAAGGGGTCTTGATGTGGTTTTGTCCGAGGCAGACAGGCTTTCCGGTCTTGTTGAGGAGCTGCTTGATTTTTCAAGAATGGAAACAGGCCGTCTGTCGGTTGTTTTCCAGCCGCTTAATGTTTCAAAGCTTTTGGGCGAATCTGTGGATATGTACATAGAGCTTGCAAGGCAGCAGGGTATAGAGCTTATATTTACCCGTCCTGCAGAGGACACTTTGGTTTTGGGCGACCAAAACCGATTAAAGCAGGTATTCATAAATATTATAGATAATGCGGTTAAGTATACCGAAAAGGGCGGTCAGGTGCTTGTCGATCAGACAAGTGAGGAGGGCTGTGCCAGAATCACCGTTAAGGATACCGGCGTCGGTATACCGGCGCAGGATATTGACCGTGTAAAAGAGAAGTTTTATAAAGCCAATAAAACGGTGCGTGGGTCGGGAATAGGACTTGCGGTTGCAGACGAAATAATTAAACAGCACAAGGGGCTTTTATTTATAGAAAGCACAGAGGGCGTCGGGACTACCGTTACAATAGTTCTGCCGCTTTACGAGCCGGAGCCTGCGGCAGAAACGGAAGAAACCGGCGAATTGCCGCAGGAAACGGAAAGCAAAGGAGAAGCGAATGGCTAAGTATACTTCAATTGGCGGTCAGGCCCTAATAGAGGGAATTATGATGAAAAGTCCGGAAAAAACCGCTCTTGCCGTAAGATGTCCGGACAGTACAATAGATGTTTCTTATTTAAACAGCGGAGACATCAGGGAAAAAGTCAAGCTCTTGAAGCTGCCGATTTTAAGAGGAATAGCCGGATTTATCGAATCAATGGTTCAGGGATACAAGGCTATGATGATGTCGGCTGAAAAATCCGGCTTTACGGACCTTGAGGACGAAGACAAAAAAGAAAATAAAAAAGGCAATGGCGAGCTTGTTAATATTGTAATGGTAATAGGAACGGTGCTGGGAGTGGCCTTGGCGGTCGTTTTGTTTATGCTTTTACCCAGGCTTGCGGTATCGGGACTCCGTCTTTTGTTTAAAACGGATTTTACCCCCGTAGTGCGCTCAAGTATAGAGCAGCTTTTAAAGCTTACTATATTTGTGATATATGTTTGGGCAGTTTCGCTGATGCGGGATATTAAGCGAGTATTTATGTATCACGGGGCAGAGCATAAGACTATTTTCTGCTATGAAAAGGGTCTTAAGCTTACAGTGGAAAATGTTAGGGAGCAACGCCGCTTTCACCCGAGGTGCGGTACCTCGTTTATGATACTTATGATATTAATAAGCGTTATTTTCTCAACGGTAATACAGCTTATATTCCCGAGCGTTTACAATGTGGCATGGCTTTGGGTTATAATAAAAATATTGCTTATTCCGATAGTTTGCGGCGCAGGCTATGAGCTTTTGCGTGTTTGCGGAAAATACGACAATCTGTTTACAAAAATTGTTTCGGCACCGGGACTCTGGCTTCAGAGAATAACCACAAAGGAGCCGGACGACAGTATGATAGAGGTTGCCATTGAGGCGCTTAAGGCGTGTGAGCCGGCGGTGCCTGATGTTGATCGGAGTGTTGATAAACAGGAAGAAACGGGCGGCGCTGAGGAATGAATATTTTTGAAGCCTATAACAACACAAAAAAAGCGCTTGAAAAAGCCGGAATAGAGGATTATGTATTCGAGGCAAAGCAGATAATAAAGCATATAACCGGTTTTTCAAATTCCGAAATACTTATGAACTATACAAACACTCTTACCGAATTTCAAAGCAATAACCTTACGGCAATAATAAAGCAAAGGGAGCTTCGTTATCCGCTTCAGTACATTTTCGGCGAATGGGCGTTTTACGGCAGGGATTATTATGTGGGCCCTGGAGTACTTGTGCCGAGAGCGGATACGGAAATACTTGTAGAAAAATGTATAGAAATCTTAAAGGAAAAGGAAAAACCGAAGGTTCTCGACCTTTGTACGGGGAGCGGCTGTATAGGAATAACAATAGCTAAGGAAATCCCCTTATCGACAGTGGTTATACTTGAAAAATTCCCTGAGGCGGCACGGTATGCCGAAAGGAATATTGAAAGAAATTCCGCCGAAAACGCAAAGCTTGTTACGGGCGATGTATTAAAGGGTGATTTAAGCGGTGAAAGCTTTGACCTTATTGTCAGCAATCCGCCTTATATTAATGAAGAGGAAATGAATATTATTTCCCCGGAAACAAAGTATGAACCGGAAACTGCACTTTTAAGCCCCGGCGACGGACTTGATTTTTACCGTGCAATTACCGATAATTATAAGGACAGCATAAAAAAGAACGGCGTACTGGCGTTTGAGGTCGGTATCGGCAAGTCACAGGCGGTAAAGAAGCTGCTTGATGACGCAGGCTTTAAAAAAACGGAAATAAAAAAAGATTTAAACGGTGTGGACCGTGCGGTTTACGGCTTTAAAGAATAAACGGAGGGATAAAAATGGCTCAAAAGAATAATAATATTAAATCTCCTGTAAAGGTTACGGAATCAGAGGGCAAGGAAAAGGCGTTAAAAACTGCTATGGAGCAGATAGAAAAGCAGTTCGGCAAAGGCGCAGTTATGAGACTCGGTGAAAATGTCGCCATGAATGTAGGCGCTATTCATACGGGCTCCTTAACACTTGATTTAGCGCTCGGAATAGGCGGTATACCAAAGGGAAGAATAGTGGAAATCTACGGTCCCGAATCTTCGGGTAAAACAACCGTTGCGCTTCACTGCGTTGCAGGGGCACAAAAGGCAGGCGGCGCCGCCGCATTTATAGATGTAGAGCATGCGCTTGACCCCGTTTACGCAAAACAGTTAGGCGTTGATATTGACAGTCTGCTTGTTTCTCAGCCGGATTCCGGTGAGCAGGCACTTGAAATTGCCGAGGCGCTTGTTCGCTCGGGAGCTATCGATATTATAGTTATCGACTCGGTTGCGGCTCTTGTAACAAAGGCTGAAATCGAGGGTGAAATGGGCGACTCTCATGTAGGTCAGCTTGCCCGTCTTATGTCACAGGCGCTTCGCAAGCTTACCGGTGCGCTTTCAAAGACGGATTGTGCGGCGATATTTATAAATCAGCTGCGTGAAAAAATCGGTGTTATTTACGGTAACCCCGAGGTTACAACCGGCGGCAGAGCGCTTAAATTTTATTCAAGCGTCAGAATTGAAGTCCGCAAGGGTGAACAGCTGAAAGACGGAACCGAGGTTATAGGAAACCGTACAAAGGTGAAAATAGTAAAGAATAAGGTGGCGCCTCCGTTTAAGACCGCAGAGTTTGATATTATGTACGGCACGGGTATTTCCCATGTGGGCGAGCTTGTGGATGTAGGCGTCGAGACAGGCGTGATTAAAAAGTCGGGAGCTTGGTTCTATTACGGCGAAACCCGTTTGGGACAGGGCAGAGATACCGTTAAAAAGCTGTTTTCGGATAATGCGGAATTGGCAAAGGAAATTGAAGACAAAATTTTCGCCGCCGTTAAGTCCGGCAGCGAGGTTACGGGAGAAGCTTTAGAGGAGGACGATGAGCCTGCTATCCAGCCTACCTCTCCCGAAAATATAAGGCCGCATAAAAAGGTCGATATTGATATAGCGGTTGATGACTGATGAGAATATCATCCGTAAAAAGGCAGAAAAAGCACCTGACGCTTATCACTTTCGAGGACGGCGGCGAGGTTCTGCTGGATAATGAGGTCTGCGACGATTTTTGTATAAAGCCGCAAACGGACATTACAGAGGAAAAGCTTGAGGAGTACAGGTACGAATCGGAATACCGCCGTGCAAAGTCAAGGGCGCTTTGGTACCTTGACCGTGCCGACCGCACCGAAAAGGCTATGTATAAAAAGCTTACCGAGGCAGGCTTTGATAAAAAGGCTTCGGCGGCGGTGATTGCAAGGTTTACCGAAGTAGGACTTATTGATGACCGCAGATTTGCCGAAAATTTCGCACAAAGATGTGCAGATTCAAATATATCGGCACGGCAGACGGTCAGCAAGCTTATTGAAAAGGGTGTACCTGCCGCATTGGCAAAGGAAACGGCGGCGGCGCTTGAAACAGATGAAGAGTCGCAGATACGCACGGTAATAGAGAAAAAATATGCACGGAAGCTGGAAACGGAGCACGGGCCCGAAAAGGTTTATGCGGCGCTCATAAGAAAGGGATTTTCCTTCGGAGCGGTAAGAGATGTGCTTAAAAAATACAGTGAAGAGCTTGAATACAGCGAGGAATAGTATAAGTATGTATAAGGTAAGTATGGTGTCGCTCGGTTGCCCTAAAAACCAGGTTGATGCCGAAATGATGTTGGCAACACTTAAAAATGCCGGATTTGAAATAGGCGTACCTGAGGCAGAGGCTGACGCTATAATTATAAACACCTGCGGTTTTATTGAGGATGCAAAAAAAGAAGCAATAGAGAACATTCTTGAAGCCGCACAGTATAAAAAAACCGGAAAATGCAAGGCTCTTATAGTTACAGGATGTCTTGCAGAACGCTACCGTGACGATGTTACCGAGGAAATACCCGAGGTTGATGTGTGTGCGGGCATAGGTGCGGACGGGGATATAGCGAAAATAGTGACCGACGCCGTAAACGGCAATCATAAAAACTTTTTTGCACAAAAAACCGACCTTTCTTTGAACGGAGACAGAATTTTGGGCGGTTATCCGTTCAGCACCTATTTAAAAATTGCGGACGGCTGCGATAATTGCTGTACCTATTGTGCAATACCGAAAATAAGGGGCAGAATGAGAAGCCGCACCATTGAGGATTGTGTTAAAGAGGCTGAAAAGTTAGCAAGAGGCGGCGTTCGTGAGCTTACGGTTGTAGCGCAGGACACTACCGCCTACGGTGAGGATATTTACGGAAAGCCGAAGCTTGCCGAGCTGCTTGCCGAGCTTTGCAAAATCGACGGTCTTCATTGGATAAGAACGCTTTACACTTACCCGGACCGCATTACCGATGAGCTTCTTGATACAGTTGCAAGGGAAGAAAAGCTTGTAAAATATTTTGATATACCGCTCCAGCATGTTGACGGTGAAATATTAAAACGAATGAACCGCAGGGGCGATTATAACAGCCTTTCTGCTTTAATAGATAAAATAAGACAGCGTGTTCCCGGTGTTACAATACGCACGACGCTTATAACCGGTTTTCCGGGCGAGACGGAAGAACAGTTCTGTACGCTTGCCCGCTTTGTAAAGGAAAAGCGGTTTGACAGACTCGGATGCTTTACCTATTCCGCCGAGGAGGACACAGCGGCGGCGCTTTTCCCAGACCAGATAGACGAGCAGATAAAGCAGGACCGTATGGATAATATAATGGAATCACAGCTTACAATATCTGCGGAAAAGAACAGTGAGAAAATCGGAACCGTAACCGAGGTGCTGATTGAGGGTTGGGACGATTACATAAAGTGTTATTTCGGCAGAACGCCTGCCGATGCGCCGGAGGTTGACGGAAAGATTTTCTTTATGTCCACCCGTCCGCTTGTGTTAGGCGATTTTGTAAAGGTAAGAATTAACGATACACTCGATTATGATTTGTTGGGAGAGCTGGAAGAATGAATACACCGAACAAGCTGACAATAGGCAGAATAATCGCAACCCCGTTTTTTATGGCGGCTTTAATGATAGATTTTCCGTATCATTATACCGTAGCGCTTGTACTTTTTATAGCCGCTTCGCTTACCGATATGATAGACGGAAAAATGGCAAGAAAGTATAATATGATTACCGATTTCGGCAAGTTTTTAGACCCGCTTGCGGATAAAATGCTTACAACTGCCGCTTTTTTGGGCTTTATAAAAATGGGCATAGGCTGGCAGGTTACATGGATAGCGTTTATAGTGCTGTTCAGGGAATTTCTTATTTCCTCGCTCCGCCTTGTTGTTGTTTCAAGCGGCGGCAAGGTTATAGCCGCAAATATGTGGGGCAAATGTAAAACGGTTAGTCAAATGATCGGCATTATATTTGCGCTGTTTTCGTATGCGCTTATCGACGATTTTGCCGTGGGCGGTGCGAACTTTGCGTTTGTATGCGGAATTATAATAAGTATACTTTTCTGGATATCTGCCGTATTATGTATTATATCGGGAATTATTTATCTGCTTGACAGCAGAGAGTATGTAGATCCTTCAAAGTAGGGGGCGTTTTCTTGTTTGACAGAATAAGAGAGGATGTTCAGGCTGTACGGGACAGAGACCCGGCGGCTCGCAGTTTTTTAGAGGTTTTATTGCTTTATCCCGGAGTTAAAGCAATAAGAATGTACCGCAGGGCGCATTTTTACTATACGCACGGTCTTTTGTTTTTGGCAAGGTATGTCTCGCAAAGGGCGGTAAGAAAAACCGGAATAGAAATTCACCCCGGTGCAAAAATAGGCAGACGGCTGGTAATTGACCACGGCACCGGAATAGTGATCGGGGAGACTACCGAAATCGGTGACGATGTGCTTATATATCAGGGCGTAACGCTCGGAGGAACCGGAAAGGATACCGGAAAACGCCATCCTACCGTAGGCAACAATGTTATGATCAGCGCCGGAGCTAAGGTTTTGGGACCGTTTAAAATAGGCGATAATTCACGGGTTGCGGCAGGTGCCGTTGTGCTTGAGGAGGTGCCGCCGAACTGTACGGTAGTCGGCGTTCCGGCAAGGGTTGTCCGTCAGGACGGCAAAAAGGTCGGATGTGCGCAAAGCCTTGACCAAATTCATATTCCGGACCCAGTAAAGCAAAAAATGGAATGTCTTGAGAAACGCATACATGAGCTTGAAAAGGCTGTCGGAGGAATAGAGGGAGAAGAAAATTATGAAGATATTTAACACCCTTACGAGAGAAAAAGACGAATTTAAACCGATAAACGAGGGCGAAGTTAAAATTTACGCCTGCGGACCTACCGTTTATAACTATATTCATATAGGAAACGCAAGACCGCTGTGCGTTTTTGATGTACTGCGCCGTTATCTTGAGTGGCAGGGTTACAAGGTTACTTTTGTTCAGAATTTTACGGATATTGACGATAAGCTTATAAAAAAAGCCAACGAAGAGGGCTTGACCGTTCCCGAAATAGCCGAAAGATATATAAAAGAATTTTGGATAGACGCTAAGGGACTTAATATAAGAGAGGCCACCGTACACCCGAGAGCGACCGAAAACATAAAGGAAATACAGGATATTATTTCCTCACTTATGGAAAAAGGATATGCTTATGAGTCGGGCGGCGATGTCTATTACCGTGCGAAAAGGTTCAAGGATTACGGCAAGCTTTCCCATCAGCCGCTTGAGGACCTTGAGGCGGGAGCCAGAATAGGAGTTGCCGAAATTAAGGAAGACCCTATGGATTTCTGCCTTTGGAAGGGAGCAAAGCCGGGTGAGCCTTATTGGGAGTCGCCTTGGGGCAACGGCAGACCGGGCTGGCATATAGAGTGTTCTGCAATGGCTTGCCGTTATCTCGGTAAAACCATTGATATTCACTGCGGCGGTCTTGACCTTATTTTCCCGCATCACGAAAACGAAATAGCGCAGAGCGAGGCTGCAAACGGCTGTGATTTTGCTCACTATTGGATGCACAACGGATTTATTAATGTTGACAACCATAAGATGTCAAAATCGCTTAATAACTTCTTTACCGTCCGTGATGTTGCGGAAAAGTACGGGTACGAGCCGATCCGTTATATGATGGTTGCGTGCCAATACAGAAGTCCTATTAACTATTCATTAGATGTTATAACGCAGGCTCAAAATTCACTTGAGAGACTTTACACCTGCCGTGACAATATTGATTTTGCGCTTAAAACAGCGCCCGACGGCGGCGAAATCCCCGATTTCATAGAAAAACGCAAGGCGGAATTTATAACGGCGATGGACGACGATCTTAATACCGCCGATGCACTTGCGGCAATATTTATGCTTGTAAGGGATATAAATACCGCAATAGCGTCGGGTGCCGGAAAGGATACGCTTAATGCGTGCGCTGATATTTTCGATCGGCTTACGGGAGTTTTGGGACTTGTTTATAACCGAAAAGAAAAATCGCTTGACAGCGAGGTTGAGGAGCTTATTGAAAAGCGCACCAATGCCAGAAAGGCAAAGGATTTTAAAACCGCAGATGAAATCAGGGATAAGCTTAAAGAAATGGGAATTATTCTTGAGGACACGCCGCAGGGAGTAAAATGGACACGGGCGTAACAAAAAAAGAGCCGCTCGGCAGGGATTTTTTTATAAATGTATCGTCTCACCACACCTTCGGAACCGATGCGGTGGTGTTGGCTGATTTTGCAAAGGCGAAAAAAAAGGATACATTGGTCGATCTCGGCACAGGCTGCGGAATAATACCGTTTTTAATGTTAAGAGACGGTAATTTAAGGTCTGCCGTTGGTGTGGACATAAGCGAAGAAGCTGCAGAGCTTGCAAAACGGACAGGCTGTGAGCTTAAATTAGATAATTTTACCGTTATAAATTCAGATTTAAAAGATTTGAAGGGTAAGATAGACTTCGGATGTCATACGCTTGTTACCTGCAATCCGCCTTATAAAGCGCCTAACGGGGGACTTAAAAATACCGAAATCGCCTGTGCTGTCGCAAGGCACGAAATTGCCTGTACGCTTGAGGATATAATAGCGGTATCGGCACGCCTGCTTGAAACTTCAGGCAGACTTTGTATGTGTCACCGACCCGAAAGGCTGGCGGAGCTTTTTACGCTTATGCATAAGTATAAGCTCGAGCCTAAGCGAATGAGGCTTGTTTGCCAAAGACCCGGTAAGGAACCGTGGCTTGTTCTTCTTGAGGGAAGAAAGTGTGCAAAAACAGGTATTCGCATAGAGCCTACGCTTTATGTGTATGAAAATGACGGATTTTCGCCCGAGATGATAAGAATTTACGGACCTTATAAGGAGGCTTATCTTTAAAATATGAGCGGAAAACTTTATGTTGTGGGTACTCCGATAGGAAACCTTGAAGATATGAGTCCCCGTGCGGTGCGGGTGCTTGACGAAGCAGATTTCATCGCCGCAGAGGATACCCGTGTTACGGTTAAACTGTTAAATCATTTCGGCATAAAAAAAGAAATGCTTTCCTATTATGAGCATAATAAAAACAGCAAAGGAAATCTTATAATAGAAAGAATTTTAAAGGGAGAAAGCTGCGCCCTTGTTTCGGACGCCGGTATGCCGGCAATATCAGACCCCGGCGAGGATCTGGTAAGACAGGCGCATGAATCGGGAATATCCGTTGAATCCGTACCGGGACCGAGCGCAGTCGTAACGGCACTGAGCATATCCGGAATGGAGAGCGGAAGATTTTGCTTTGAGGGCTTTTTATCGGTAAATAAAATAAGTCGCAAAAAGCACCTTGAAGAAGTTAAAAACGAAAGCCGAACAATGATATTTTATGAGGCTCCGCACAAGCTTCCGGCAACCTTAAGGGATATGCTGGCAGTTTTCGGGGACCGCAAAATAGCGCTTGTAAAGGAGCTTACCAAAATCCACGAAACGGTAAACAGAACAACCCTTTCGGCAGCGGCGGAATACTATTGCGAAAACACGCCTAAGGGTGAGTTTGTTTTAATAATTGAGGGGAAAAAGCAGGAGCAGACAGTGCGTTATTCGCTTGAGGATGCAGTAAAGCTTGCAAAAAAGCTGATAGAAGAGGGAAAATCAACCTCTGCTGCGGCAAAGGAAGCGGCAGAGGCGTCCGGTCTAAAAAAAAGCAGTATATACAAAGAGCTGATTTAGCGGAAAATGATAAATTCGGGTGTGAATATGGAAAAAAACAATGATATGTTCGATTTTATAGGAGACGATATTTATTCCTCTTCGGACAGCGAGAAGATAGATTTCGAGGATATTTCAAGCAGCAGCAAAATTCCGGCAGGGCATTACAGAAAAAAAAGACGGGGAAACAAATTTACCCGATGGTGGAAAAGCTGTAAAAAATGGCAGCGCATTACCATGATAAGCTGTACATCCGTTGTGCTTGTTCTTGCTATAGCGGTAGGCGCAATAAGGATAATATTTAACTATAATTATAATAATATTACAAAAAATCCGGACGACTTAGGCTTTGAAAGTATTATAAACGAAAAGATTGTAAATATCGCACTTTTCGGTATAGATACAAGAGACCCTAAATCCTTTAAAGGACTGTCGGACAGTATAATGATTATAAGTCTTAATACCGAGACCAAGAAAGTAAAGCTTGTGTCGGTAATGAGAGATACGCTTGTGCCCATAACCTATAACGGCAAAACCACATACAATAAAATCAACAGTGCATACAGTAAGGGCGGTCCGGAGCTTGCAATTAAAACACTAAACACAGTATTCGGACTGGATATTTCTGAGTATGCAACGGTTAATTTTTTCGGTATGGCTGATATTATTGATGCGGTTGGCGGGGTTGAAGTACAGTTAGTTCAGGAAGAGCTTGATGTTTACGGATATGAAGATGGCAAGGCGGTAAACTATGGCTTTAACGGAACAGTTGATGACATATGCTACAGCAAGGGAATATCGTCGGCAGAGTATCATATTAAAAAAGCCGGAGTATATCATCTTAACGGTATTCAGGCAACTGCGTATGCAAGGATTAGGCATGCTAAAAATTTTGAGGGTACAAACGACGATTACGGCAGAACCGACCGCCAGCGTTATGTTATGGAGCAGCTTTTCAATAAGGCGCTCACAATGGATAAGGGCAAGTATATGTCTCTTGCAAAAGCGCTTATGCCGTGCAGTGAGACCTCTCTCTCGTATTCTGAAATAATAAGCCTTGCGTTTAATATACTCCTTTCGTCACCGACATTTGAGCAGTCCCGTATACCGCTTACAGAGTATCAAATGCCCTCTAAAAGTATAAGCGGTGTCGGTTCCTGCATTTATTATGATCTTGACTATGCTAAAAAAATAATTCACGCTTTCTTTTATGACGATATAAAGCCGGAGGATTATATAGAGGCTAACGGTGTTGAAAAGAACGATTGGTACGCAAACCGAAATTCATCACAAACCGCTTCTAAAAAACCGTCGTCAAGCAGTTCAAGTTCTCAGACAACATCGTCCAAGCCGGAGTCAAGTGTGACATCCGAGCCGTCAAGGCCGGCAGAAAGCAGTTCGTCAGCTTCGAATGTTTCATCATCGGAACCGGTACAGAGCAATGCTTCATCGGAGTCCGAAAACAGTACAGGAAATCAGTCTTCGGAAGCGGAATCATCCGGTGAATCAAAACCCGAATCAGAGGACACACCGACTGCATCGGAGGATAATGACGGACCGCCGATGGACTGACAGGGAGGAAAAACAGTATGCCGCAAAATCTATATCAAGCAGCATGGATATTTTTGATATATGCTTTTTTAGGGTGGTGCTGTGAAGTCGCATTTGCCGCAGTTAATAAAGGGAAATTCGTAAACAGAGGCTTTTTGAACGGACCTGTATGCCCAATTTACGGATTTGGAATGTTAATAGTTGTAACCGCACTTTGGAGACTTAAGGGCAACTTGATTTTATTGTTTTTAGGCTCTGCGGCGCTCACAACCGCCCTTGAATTTGTTACTGGCTGGGTGCTTGAAAAGTTTTTTCACGATAAATGGTGGGACTATTCCGATATGCCGTTCAACATAAAAGGGTATATATGCCTTAAATTTACCGTTTTATGGGGGCTTGCGGCGTCCTTTGTTGTAGGCGCCGTACACCGTTTTGTATATATGATTATAATAAAAACCCCTATCGTACCGGGTTTGATACTTTTGTCCGTGTTTGCGGCGGCATTTATCACCGATTTTGTAATCACGGTTACAGAGCTTGCAAAGCTGCCGAAAAAGCTTGGTGCATTGCTTGAAGCGGAAAAGGCGCTTAAAGCAATTTCCGATAAAATCGGCGAAAACATAAGCGATACCACAATAGCCGCCAAGGAAAAGGGCAGCGAGATTGCTACCGAAAACAAGCCTAAAATTGATGAGCTTAAAGCGGAATATGAGAAGAAAAAGCAGGAATTTTCGGCGACATTCGAAAAAAGGAATTTTGTGCATCGCCGTATAGTAAAGGCATTCCCCAATCTTAAAAACGGGCGTTACAGCGCAGTTTATGAAAGAGCCGTTGCGCTTAAAAAGAAGGCGTCGAATTGGAAAAAGTAATGAAAAAAACGGCTTGCGAAAGCTGTGCCAACTATTTGTATGACGAAGAAAGCGACTGTATGTACTGTGAAATAAATCTTGACGAGGATGAGATGCAAAGATTTTTGTCTTCACAAACATATAATTGCCCGTATTATAATTTCTATGATGAATACGGTATAGTAAGAAAGCAAAATTAGGAGCGGAGTTATGTTTTATGTGTATTTGGTGTTAAGCGCTGTGCTTATCCCCATACTTAATAACTTTTTTAATATTTTAAGGCAACCGTATTCATGGTGGCTGGTTCCGGTGCTTTTTGCAGCTTTTTTCTTGGGGCTTGTTATTCTGCACCTTGCAGTAACCTGTGTATGGATAGCCACCGCAAATGTAAATAAGCCGCCTAAAGGGACTGCCGCTTTCAGAAAGCTTGCAAATATAACAATACCCTTGCTTTTAAAGCTTACAAGGGTAAGCGTTAAGGTTACGGGAGCCGAAAAGGTTGACCCTGACAAAAGAATGTTGTTTGTATGCAATCATCAGCATGATTTTGACCCTGTTATTATGCTTTCGGTATTTCCGGATTCAAATTTGGGATTTATCGGCAAAAAGGACATATACAAAACAATGCCGTTTATTGCAAAAGCAATGCATCGGCTGTACTGTTTGCCGATAGACCGTGAAAACGACAGGGCGGCGGCAAAAACGATAATAGAGGCTGCAAGAATTTTGAAGTCGGGAACGGCTTCCATAGGACTTTTTCCGGAAGGATACACAAGCAAAACCTGCGAGCTTTTGCCTTTCAGAAACGGCTCGTTTAAAATAGCATACCGTGCGCAGTCGGATATTGCGGTTTGCGCCATAAATAATACAAGAGCTATTCCGAAAAGAATGTTTTTGCGTCATACAACGGTGGAGCTTAGGGTTTTAGAGGTCATACCGTACGAAAGATATAAGGATATGGCAACGCCGCAGCTCGGAGATATAATACACGCCGAGATGAAGGCGGCGATTGACGAAATGCGCTCCGGTTGACAAAAAAAGCCGTGTATAGTATAATATTCGTTTGTACAGAAAAAAAGGAAGTAAGAATATGGCTAAAATCGAAAATTTAAGAAACATTGCAATAATAGCGCATGTTGACCACGGTAAAACAACACTTGTCGATCAGCTTTTAAAGCAAAGCGGCACTTTCCATACCAACGAGGCGGTAAACGAGAGGGTTATGGACTCGAATGACCTTGAAAGGGAAAGAGGAATAACCATACTTTCAAAAAATACAAGCGTTATGTATAACGGTGTTCGCATTAATATCGTGGATACTCCCGGACATGCCGATTTCGGAGGTGAGGTTGAGCGTATTTTACAAATGGTAGACGGCGTATTACTGCTTGTAGACGCTTTTGAGGGCTGTATGCCGCAAACTCGTTTCGTGCTTAAAAAGGCGTTGGCTTTAGGTAAAAAAGCGGTTGTGGTAATCAATAAAATCGACCGACCCATGGCACGCCCGCACGAGGTTGTGGACGAGGTGCTCGATTTGTTTATAGAGCTCGGCGCAGATGAAGACCAGATAGAATTTCCGGTCATTTTCGCTTCGGGCAGAGACGGATATGCCACATATTCGCCCGAAACACCGGGAACCGATATGAAACCGCTTTTTGATGAAATAATTAAGGAAATAGCTCCGCCTGAGGGCGACCCCGAAGCACCGCTTCAAATACTGTTTTCAAACATAGAATACGATGATTATCTCGGCAGAATAGGCGTAGGCAGAGTTATAAGAGGTACGGTAAAGGTGGGACAAACCGTTGCTTTGTGCCATAAGGACGGTACGACCTCCAATGTAAAAATCGCAAAGCTGTTTATGTATAGGGGACTTAAACGGGTTGAGGAGGAAAGCGCTTCCGTCGGTGATATAATACAGGTTGCGGGAATAGCGGACCTTGAAATAGGCGAGACCGCCTGTGCGCCCGAATGCATTGAGCCGCTCCCCTTTGTAAAAATAGATGAACCTACCCTTTCAATGAACTTTATGGTAAACAATTCACCCTTTGCCGGCAAGGACGGCAAATTTGTAACCTCCAGAAATTTGAGAGACCGTTTGTTTAAAGAGGTTATGACGAATGTAAGTCTCCGTGTTGAAGAAACCGATTCGGCTGATACCTTTAAGGTTTCCGGCAGAGGCGAGCTGCATCTTTCGATACTTATTGAAACAATGCGCCGTCAGGGTTATGAATTTCAGGTTTCTCCTCCGCAGGTTATATATAAACGGGGCGAAAACGGCGAGCTTTTAGAGCCGATTGAGCTTCTTATGATAGAGGTGCCGGAGGAATATGTCGGTGCGGTAATGGAACGCCTCGGCACGAGAAAGGCCGAAATCAAGAATATGGGTACCCGTGAGGGCGGAGCTTCACACCTTGAATTTTTAATTCCGTCAAGGGGTCTTTTGGGTTACAGAGCGCACTTCCTTACCGATACCAACGGCAACGGAATAATGAGTCATGTGTTCGACAGCTATCAGCCGTTTAAGGGTGAGATTGAACAGCGTTCAACCGGCTCTATAATAGCGCATGAGACAGGCGAAGCCACAGGCTACGGTCTTTTCAATACCCAAAGCAGAGGCAAGCTCTTTATCGGAGCCGGAACCCCTGTTTATGAGGGTATGATAGTAGGCGAAAACCCGAAAAACGAGGATATAGTCTGCAATGTTTGCAAGAAAAAACAGATGACAAATACCCGTGCGGCAGGTTCGGATGACGCACTGCGCCTTGTTCCGCCGTCAAAGCTTTCACTTGAGCAGTCGCTTGAATTTATAAAGGATGATGAATTGGTTGAGGTGACTCCGCATAATATTCGCTTAAGAAAGCGTATACTCAACAAGGAAGAAAGAATGAAAGCCGAGTCGAGAAAGAAGTAATGGAATATATCATTCTTGACCTTGAATGGGACAGTGCGTATTCGGTAAAATATAAGCGATTTATCAATCAAATATTGCAAATCGGCGCCGTAAAGCTTGATGAAGATTTCAATATTACCGACACATTTCTTGAAACAGTGAAATCATCGTTTTCAAAAAAGGTTTCCGGTAGATTTGCAGGTCTTACCGGTATTACAACCGAAAAAATGCTTGCAGGCGTTCCGTTTGAAAATGCGGTTGACGATTATGACAAATGGGCGTCGGGTGATACGATAACTATGACCTGGAGCGATTCCGACCTTTACTCAATCAAGGAAAACGAGGATTGCCTTTTAAACGGCAGAACCTTTACTATAGGGAAATACCTTGATTTACAGCGCTTTGTTCAGGGCGAATTAAGGCTTATGGGTTATGAGGATAAAAACCAGATATCCCTCTCGGCGGCGGCGGAAAAGCTCGGTGTAACCCATGAGGGACTTGAGCTTCACACTGCAAGAGATGACAGCCTGCTTTGCGCCGCTTTGCTCAAAAAATGCTATAATAAAGAAAGATTTTCGGCACTTGTAAGAGATACCGCAGACCCTGAGTTTTATAAACGCCTCAGGTTTAAGCCTTATTATATATCCGATATTAAGGACGAAAGAATAGAAAAGAAACAGCTTGAATTTAAGTGCGATAAATGCGGCAAAAAAGCCAAAATAGTTTCAAAGTGGCGTTACCGCAACCGTTGGTTTGCGGCAAGGTTCGAATGTCCGTCCTGCGGCCGCAGATTTTGCGGAAGAGTTACTTTTAAAAAGACTTACGATGATTTAAAGGTGCGCCGCCGCACAACCGAAATCAAACCCAAACCGGAGAATTGCAAAAATGATATGCAGCCTGTGTCCAAGGGCGTGTAACGCTCTTAGAACCGACAATGAAAATTTAAACGGTTTTTGTAAAATGCCTTTGCTGCCGAGAGCGGCAAGGGCTGCTTTGCATTTTTGGGAGGAACCGTGCATAAGCGGAAAAAACGGCTCCGGAACGGTGTTTTTTTCGGGTTGCAATCTGGATTGCGCCTTTTGCCAAAATTACGGTGTTTCGCATAACAGACTCGGCAAAGCCGTAACCTATGAAAGATTGGCGGATATATTCAAGGAGCTTGAGGAAAAGGGAGCGGAGAATATAAATCTTGTAACACCGAGTCATTATTGGTATGCGGTAATAAAAGCGCTTGATATATATAAACCGAAAATACCGATTGTGTATAATACCGGAGGTTATGATACCGTAAATGCAATAAAAGCGCTTAACGGATATGTTGACATTTACCTTTCAGACCTGAAATATCTTACGGCAGAAAGGGCTTTTACTTATTCGGGAGCGGAGAATTATCCCGAATATGCAAAAGCATCGATTAAGGAAGAATACATACAGCAACCTAAGTGTGTGTTTGAAAACGGAATTATGAAAAAAGGTCTTATAATAAGGCATTTGTTGCTTCCGCAGGGTACAAACGAGGCTATACGGGTGTTTGACTGGGTAAGAAAGAATGTGCCGAATGCATATTTCAGTATAATGAGTCAGTATCTGCCGGCAGGCAGAGCGGAAGAAATGCCGATAATAAATCGGCGTGTTACAAAAAGAGAGTACGAAAAGGTGCTTGATTACATTTGCGGCACCGATTTTTCAAATGTATATATACAGGAACGCAAAAGCTCGGACGAAAAGTTTATTCCCGAATTTGATATGGAGGGAATATAGGAATTAAGTATATTTGACTTGTATTTAAGGATATGTTATAATCGGCTTATGGAAAATTTAAATTTAATTATTGCTAAAAATTTATCTGATTTAAGAAAAAAGAACAAGCTTACCCAACTTGAAGTTGCTGAAAAGCTCAATTATTCCGATAAGGCGGTGTCAAAGTGGGAGCAGGGCGAGTCGTTGCCGGGTATAGAGGTTCTGTACCGGTTAAGCCGACTTTACGGGGTAAGCCTTGACTATCTTACAGGGGACGAAAAGGCCTTAAGCTTAAAAAATCCCACTCCGATAGTGAAAAGCAGAAGGCGAATAATAACCCTTTTGTCGGTTTTGGCAGTTTGGCTTACATCTACCGTACTTTATATTGCCTTTGATATTGCACTTAAAAGCAGTGTGTGGATGGTATTCTGCTGGTCTGTTCCGATTTCGCTTATTGTGGCTATTGTGTTTGATGTTGTATGGCACGAAAGCAAATTTTTGTTTTTGCTGATATCTTCGCTTGTATGGTCGATACTGCTGTGTTTCTGTCTGCAATTTTTCAGTTATAATATATGGATAATACTTGCCGCAGGGGTGCCGCTTCAGATTGCGGTGCTGCTTTGGCGCAGACTTGTAAGATAGGAATCGGATTATGGTAAGGCTTAACAACGATTGGGACGGTATTCTTAATGACGAATGGGAAAAACCGTATTACAGGCAGCTGCATAACTTTTTAAAAGAAGAATATTCTACACGCCGTATTTATCCCGATATGAATGATATTTTCAACGCACTTAAATATACTCCGTTTTCAAATACAAAGGTTTGTATAATCGGTCAGGATCCATATCACGGTCCCGGTCAGGCGCACGGACTTTGCTTCTCGGTTAAAAAAGGGGTTGCGTTGCCGCCGTCGCTTGTAAATATATATAAGGAAATAACGGATGACATAGGCGTTGCAATGCCGCCCTACGGTGATTTGACCGGTTGGGCAAAGCAGGGTATACTTTTGCTTAACACCGTGCTTACGGTAAGGGCGGGAAGTCCAAACAGCCACAAAGACAAGGGCTGGGAAATCTTTACCGACCGTATTATATCCGAGCTTAATAAAAAAGAAACTCCCGTTGTGTTTTTGCTTTGGGGCGCTAATGCCGAAAGGAAGGCAAGGATAATTACCAATCCGCATCACAAAAAGCTTATTACGGTTCACCCGAGTCCGCTTTCGGCTTACAGAGGCTTTTTCGGCTGTAAGCATTTTTCAAAAACAAATGAGATTTTAGAGCAAAACGGGCTTAAAAAAATCGAATGGAATAATATATAGGTCGGCGGGAGCCGAACAAAAACCGGCTGACATTTCGTCAGCCAGTTTTGTCATATAGTGAAAAATATCCGAATAAGCCGGTTTTAGTATCCGTATTTCTTCCGCTTTATAATAATAAATATTATTGTCACTGTTACGGACATAACCTCGGCGGCAACAATAGAAAGCCAAATTCCGTCAAGACCGAAAATAATCGGCAGCAAGAGAACAGCCGCAACCTGAAAAACAAGGGTTCTTAAAAAAGAAATCAGGGCGGAGGTAAGACCGTCGTTAAGTGCGGTGAAGTAAGACGAACCGAATATTGAAAAGCCCGAAAGCAGAAATGAAAAAGAAAATATCGAAAATGCATGTGAGGTAATGCTGAGCAAGACTTCGTCGTACCCGACAAATATAAGTGAAAGCGGTCTTGACAGCAGTTCGCCTGCGGCAAACATAAAAACGGCGCATACACCTATAAAGCTAAACCCGCTTTTGAGTAAGCTTTTCAGTTCGGTATGGTTTTGAGCGCCGTAATTGTAGCCTATAATCGGGGCGACACCTACCGAATATCCTATAAATATCGCCTGAAAAATCATACTCACATACATAAGCACTCCGTAAGCGGCAACACCGTTTTCACCGGCATATTCCATAAGTCGGACATTGTAAAGCATACTTACGACAGACATTGAAATATTACTCATAAGCTCAGATGAACCGTTGGTGCAGGTTTTCAGCAACACCCTGCCGTCAAACCTAAACTTTACAAATCTTAAAAGACTTGTGTTTTTCCGTGCAAAGTATATTACGGGAATTATTCCGCCTAAAAATTGGCTTATTGCGGTGGCGGCTGCGGCACCGACAAAACCCCATTTAAAGACCGCAACAAAAAGTGCGTCCAAAACTATATTTGCAATTCCTGCGGCGGCAGTTACAAACAACCCGGGCTTAGGCTTGCCGGCAGTGGCAAAAAGGCATTGAAACTCAAACTGCAATACATAAAACGGGAGCGCCGTAAGGATTATTTTGCCGTAAAGCACGCTGTCTGCAAGCATTGTGCCGCTTGCACCCAACAGAACTGCCAACGGTTTTAATATAAAAAATCCGATTACCGCAAGTGCCGTTCCGAGCACTGCCGAAGCAATAACAATTAAAGTGAAAATTTTGTTTGCTTTTTCACCGTCGCCCTCGCCCATTGTTTTTGAAATAACGGCGCCGCCGCCCGTGCCGAACATAAATCCCACACAGCCCAAAACCATAAGTACCGGCATTATAAAGTTTACTGCCGCAAACGAAGTCTTACCGGTATAGTTTGATACAAAAAAACCGTCTATTACACCGTAAACGGATGTAAATATCATCATAATTATTGATGGAAAAGTATAACGCAAAAGCCTTGAAAATCCAAAATGACCGGATAGTTGTATAAGTTTTCTCCTTACGAGTTTTGAAAGCAATTATATTATAACTTATAAGCATTGTCAAGCTTAATATAAAGTTGTTTTTATTAACCTGATGTTAAATTGGTTTTATTAAAAGAAAAGACGGAGCAGCTATAAAAAATGAGAGCGGCCGCAAAGACGGTCGCTCTTATATATCAAGGGGTTTATCGGTAATTTAAAGACAGTAAGCTGCTGCCGCCGATTTTCGGGATATCCCTTTTTTACCCCTGATATATACTATGACGGAAAATCAGATAGGTGATTTTCTTATAAATAAAATTCCGAGTGTATTTGCGCCGCAGTGTGAAGAAATGGTGCAGCCTGCCCTTGTTACAAATACTTCTTTAAACGGGGCGAGTGTTTTTGCAAGCTCCGCCGCATTTTTAACAATATCCGGGTCGCATCCCGCATGGGTTATAAATACTCTGTCAAGGTCAATATCAGAATAATCGCCTGCTTTTTCGGTTATATACTGCTTTAGGACATCCCCGAATTTTCCTCGGTATTTCTTTGAAACATCCATTTTGCCGTTTTTAACCTGAATGCAGGGCTTGAGCTTTAAAAGGTTTGCACCTAACATTGCAAGCGCCGAGCAACGACCGCCTTTGTAAAGGTATTCAAGACTGTCAATAACAAACGAAGCGTCAACACAGGGTACAAGTTCTGTGACTTTTTTGACTATTTCATCGGTTGAAAGCCCCTCATTAAGCATTTCCGCTGCGGCTACAACGAGAAGTCCGCCGCCGGTGGAGAGGTTTTTTGTGTCGATTACATATACATTTTCAAGCTCGCTTGCGGCAATACAGGCATTATTGTATGTTGACGACATATCGGAGCTTATTGTAAAATGAATTACGGTTTTACCCTCATCTGTGAATTTTTTGAAAAAATCAAGGCAATCGCCCACATTGGTTGCGGTGGTTTTGGGCAGCTCGCCTGTTTTGGCATGGTGAGCGTAAATATCATCCGGTGTTATGTCCACACCGTCTATGTAAACCTTATCACCTAAGGTTATTCCGAGCGGAGCTATGGAGATATTGTACCGTTCCCTTAATTCGGGACTTAAATCTGTTGTGCTGTCGCTGGTTATTACAATGTCAGAAGCCAAAAAAATTCCCCCAAAAAATTTATAAGGCTATTATACCATTAAAATTACTGTTTGGCAACAAAATTATCAAGTATTTGCTTAATGATATAATAATTTCCGTTAAAAATAATTATATATTTTTGTAGGATAATGTGTTAAAATATTCTTGCATATTTTGCGGAAGTTTTAACAGAAAGGAAATTGCTTTGAAAAAGAGTATATCCGTATCAACGGTTATTTTCACCCTTATAACTCTTTTGCTGGCGGCGGCACTTGTTTTTTCGCTTATATTTATCAAAAGAAAAAATGACAGTATCGAAAGAATAAAAGCAGAGGTTGCCGCAAACGAAAGCAGTATAAGCTCTGCAAACGATACCATATCTGCTCTTGAGTCCGATATTGCCGGAAAAGACAGAACGGGAAGCGAGTTCAAGGCTCAGCTTGAGGCGGAACAGGCCGAAAAGAAAAAGTTAGAGGATGAAAATGCGGCGCTGAAAAAGCAAATTGAAACATTAAGCGCAAAAAAGAAAGCCGAAGAGGAGGCACGCAAGCTTGCTGCCTCCGCACAGGCCGGAAATCCCGACGGACGCAGGGTGTGCTATCTCACCTTTGACGACGGACCTTCCGATAATACGCTTAAAATACTCGATATTCTACACCGCTATGGGATAAAGGCGACATTTTTCGTCATTAACACCGATAAGCTTGAATATATAAAAAACATAAATGATGAGGGACATTCGGTAGGATTGCATAGCTGTTCTCACAACTACGAGGCAATCTATTCAAATACCGACGCTTATTTTGCGGATTTGCAGACTATATCCGACAGGGTAAGGGATATTTTGGGTTATGAATCCAAAATAATACGCTTTCCGGGAGGAAGCAGTAATAAAGTCAGCGGCAAATACTGTCAAGGTATTATGTCTAAGCTTACGGGTATGGTTGCGGAGAAAGGGTATTCCTATTTCGACTGGAATGTCAGTTCGGGCGACGCAAATTCAAATACTCCAAGCTTTACCTATATCAGAAATAATGTATTAAACAGTGCAAGGGATAAAAATTCAATATGTGTTCTTATGCATGATACTTCCGCTAAAACAACAACCGTTCAGGCTTTGCCCGAAATAATAGAGGGGCTTATGAAAATGGGCTATTCATTTGACAGAATTGTTCCCGAAACCTACGGTTATCATCACCGTGTAAATAATTAAATCCGAAAAGATGTGATATTGTGAGCCATAAATATTTAAAAATTACCGAAACGCTGCTTTACTTAGCTTCGTTTGCATGTCTTGCGGCTATGGCGGCACATATATTCGGCATAGTTTATTTTGCTCACGGTGAAAAAATAATTGCGGGTTTTTCGGCGGTAGTATGCGTTTATGCGGCGTCGGCGGCAAGGGCAAAGGGGCTGCAGGGAAACAAAAGAAAAGCTTTAATTAAAAATACACTTACCTGTATATTCGTTTTTTATATAATGGTTCTGGTTGATTTTACGCTTATAGACGACAGCCTCGGCAGAAACATATTTAATATTTATAATTGGAGTAAGGAAGCGTTTGACAATTATTTAAGGAATAATATTAACTTAATTCCTTTTGCTACCGTAAGACTTTTTATAAATGCAATAAAGAACGACGCTTTGCCGATTTCGGCAGTTCTTGAAAACCTGCTCGGAAATCTCGTGGCTTTTATGCCGCTGCCGTTTTTTCTGACGGTGCATTTTAAATACTTCTCAAAATGGCACCGTGTATTTGTTGCGGTTTTGCTTTCGGTGATACTTGTGGAGACTCTGCAATTCGTATTTCTTACAGGGTCGAGCGATATAGATGATGTTATACTTAATACGGGCGGCGCAATGCTGATGTACGGTTTTCTGAAAACAAAAACAGCAGGTGAGATTGTAAACAGGCTCACCTTCGGATTGTGGGAGGAAAATAATGGACAGGCTTAAAGTTACCGCATGTGCAAAAATAAATCTGTCACTTTCGGTCATAGGTAAAAGAAACGACGGATACCATGAGCTTGATACCGTAATGCAGAGCGTGGATTTAAGCGACACTGTATATATTGAAAAAAGTGCGGAAACAAGCGTTTCGGGCGGTTCGTTTTTGCAGGAAGAAAGTATTGAATATAAAGCGGCAAGGCTGTTTTCCGAAACGGTGGGTACAGGCGGAGCTTGCATAAAAACCGAAAAAAATATACCGGTTGCCGCAGGTCTCGGCGGCGGCAGTGCGGACGCAGCCGCAGTTCTCACGGGTATGAATGAGCTTTACGGGACGGGACTTACAAAAGAAGAGCTTTGCAATATGGCGGTAAAGCTCGGTGCAGATGTGCCGTTTTTAATATACGGCGGAACGGCAAGGGCAAGGGGCATAGGAGAAAAGCTGACTTTGCTCAGACCTATCACAAAATGTTACTTTGTTATAATAAAGGCGGGCGGAAAGCTTTCAACCGCCGAAATGTTTTCAAGGCTTGATAATACCGATTATAAAAAACCGGATATAGAAAAAACCGTACAGGCACTTGAAAACAGTGATACCGATATGCTTTTAAGCTCTCTTTCAAATTCTTTTGAAATACTGTGGCAGGACTCCGCCGTTTTAAAGACCGTTAATGAATTGGGGGCGGACGCCGTTGCGCTTTCGGGCAGCGGGCCTGCAAGATTTGCCGTGTTCAGGGAAATGCTTGCGGCGGAAAAAGCATGTAAAATTCTAAAGGAAAACGGTATAGAGGCATATGCATGCAGGCCTACCGAAAAATCTTTAATAATTGAATAAAAACAAAATCTCCCGTCAATATTCTTTACATAAAAGAAAAGGGAGCCTTTGTTATGATTGAAAAAAAATTTTCACGCCGTGCGGCGGAGTTATCGTTGTTTTTCGGACTTTTATGCGCAGTGTTTCTTTCTATGGCACATTTTGACGCCGCCTGCGATGATTTAAGAGGAAATGTTCTGCGGTTACATATAATCGCAAACTCTGACAGTGAAGCGGATCAAGCGGTTAAGCTTGCGGTAAGGGACAGAATACTAAAGGAAACATCCAAGATTTTCGGCGAGGGGACAACCCTTGCCGAGGCTGAAAAGCTTGCCGCCGAAAATTTGGGAAAAATTACAAAATGTGCAAATTCGGTTCTTGCCGAAAACGGGTTTGGATATACCGCCGAGTCGGAGCTCGGCAACAGCTATTTTGAAACAAGGGAATACGAAACCTTCACACTTCCGGCAGGCAACTACCGCTCGCTTATAGTAAAGCTCGGAAACGGTGAGGGCAAAAACTGGTGGTGCGTGGTTTTTCCGGCAGTTTGTCTTCCTGCGGCGGCTCCGGATGCCGAGCTTTCCGACAGCACAACCGAAACAGGGGCAAAAATAGCGGAGAATCCCAAGAAGTATATAGCAAGGTTTAAGGCCGTTGAAATATACGAGGATTTCAAGAAATTTATTTCCGGCAAATAAAAATGCTTGCATTTTGTCAAAAGATGTGTTATACTCCATATGTTATCGAGTTCGAAAGGGGTGACGACGATGAAGGAAGGTATTCATCCGCAGTATGAAAAGGTTACTATAAAATGCGCTTGCGGTGCGGAGTTCGAGACACGCTCTACTAAAAAAGATATCCGTTTGGATATTTGTTCTAAATGTCATCCGTTTTTTACCGGTAAGCAGAAATTGGTAGATACCGGCGGCCGTGTTGACAGATTTAAAAAGCGTTTCAATATGGATTAATATAACCTTTTACTCCGCAGTCTGCAATAGGTAGACTGCGGATTTTTTTAATTTTTCAGGGGGAAGTGGAGCAAACGGCAGGCTATGTAACGGTGTTGAATGAGTCCTCGGCGGAGTACAGCGAAAAGCGTTCACGCTTTATTGCGGTGCTAAAGCACTGCGAAACAGAGGAAGACGCAACCGAATTTATAAATAAAATCCGAATTGAGAACAGAGACGCCAGACATAACTGCTACGCATACTCTGTTTGCGGCGGTGCGGTAAAACGGTTTTCGGATGACGGAGAACCGCACGGTACTGCCGGTAAGCCGATGCTTGATATTATTGACGGCGAGAAGCTTTGCAATGTATGCGTTGTTGTAACGAGATATTTCGGCGGTGTTTTGCTTGGCACAGGGGGACTTGTAAGGGCGTATTCAAAGGCGGCAAAGGATGCCGTTAAAGCGTCAAGCAGGGTTATTATGCTGCCCTGCACCGTTTTTTCCTGCACCTGTTCTTACGCCGAAACCGAAAGGCTTAACAAGCTTATCGCTGCAAACGGCGGTACGGTGACAAACAGCGATTACGGTGAATTTGTAGAAATACGGTTTTACTTGCCTGATGATAAAAAGGAAGCTTTTTTAAAAAAGCTTTGTGAAGATTTTTCTGCCGGACTGACAGCATCGGAAATCGGACGGCAAAGCTGTCCTGTAAGCGTTGGGGGAGAAATATGAAGAAAACAATCGTAAGTACGGTAAAGGTCTTATTTATTGCGGCGGCGGTTGTTATTGCCGCAGTGTTTGCAATCAATTTTTATGTGGTAAAAAATACAGAGCAAAAAATTTATGAAGCGGATAATTTAAAAGCCTTTGACGCAGATTGTATTCTTATTCTCGGCGCCGGCGTAAGGGACGGAGAGCCGACGCCCATGCTGCGTGACAGACTGATTACGGGAATTAAACTTTACGAAAACAAAGCGGCAAAAAAAATTATTATGAGCGGCGATCACGGCAGTGCCGATTACGATGAAGTAAATATAATGCGGCAGTTTGCCCTGCAAAAAGGCGTTCCCGAGGAAGATATATTTATGGATCATGCAGGCTTTTCCACTTATGACAGTGTATATCGGGCAAAAAAAGTGTTCGATGCAAGCAGTATTATAATCGTCAGTCAGAAATACCACCTTTACAGGGCGCTTTACATTTCGGAAAAGCTTAGCGTTAAGGCGTGCGGAGTTTCGGCTGAACTTAATAAATACGGCGGTCAGCTCAAGAGAGATGTCAGGGAAATTCTTGCAAGGGACAAGGACTTCTTTAAATGCATTGCAAAGCCCGAGCCGGCATTTTTAGGTGATAAAATCCCCGTTTCGGGAGACGGAAGGGCAACAAAAGACGGATTTTAATAAAAAATTTAAAAAAATAGAGGTTTTCGTGCATTTTTGTATAATATAATAAGTGAGAGGAATGAACGGAGGGGAAAATATGAATGCAAGAGAAATAAGCGAAAATAACGAAAAGCTTATTTTATGTGACAAAGCGGCGTTTTGTACCAATACCAAGGGCCGCCGTGTGCAAGAGACTGAAAGCGAGCTTCGCACATGTTACCAGCGTGACCGAGACAGGATTATACACTGTAAGGCATTCAGACGGCTGAAGCATAAAACTCAGGTTTTTCTTTCCCCGGAATCCGATCATTACAGAACACGGCTTACCCATACGCTTGAGGTAGCCCAGATAGCAAGAACCGTGGCAAGAGCGCTGAGACTTAATGAGGATTTGACCGAGGCGATAGCATTAGGTCACGATTTGGGGCACACCCCTTTCGGACACGCAGGAGAGCGGGCGCTCAAGGAACTCACGACAATCGGATTTACACATTATGAGCAGAGCGTGAGGGTTTGCGATAAGCTTGAAAAGGACGGTAAGGGTCTTAACCTTACTTATGAGGTGCTTGACGGAATACTTCACCACACCTGCGGCGAGGAAGCGCATACGCTTGAGGGCAGAATAGTCCGAATGGCGGATAGGGTGGCATACATAAATCACGATATTGACGATGCGGTTCGTGCCGGTGTAATATCCGAAAACGATATACCTGATGATATAGTAACGGCACTTGGGGATACAAAAAGCCGTAGGATAAATACCCTTGTAACATCAATCGTTGAAAACAGCAAAGATACAATCAAGATGGACTGCGAAACCGAGAAGTATTACGATAAATTGCACGAATTTCTTTTTGAAAGCGTTTATAAAAATCCGGTAGCTAAATCCGAGGAAACAAAGGTAAAGGGCATAGTTGAGGGACTTTTTAAATACTACAATAAAAATCCCGATAAAATGTCTCCCGAATATCTGATAATAGCCGAAAACGAGGGTAAGGAGCGTGCGATTACGGATTATATTGCCGGAATGACCGACCACTATGCGGTGACGGCGTATTCGGATATTTATATACCAAAAGCGTGGTCTATTTAAACTGAACTTAAAAAGGAGGCGGTTTTGTGATACCTGAAGATATAATAAATGAAATTAAATACCGAAATGACATCGAAACCGCCGTTTCACAGTATGTAAATTTAAAAAGGCGGGGCAAAAATCTTGTGGGGCTTTGCCCTTTTCACAGTGAAAAAACACCGTCCTTTACGGTCTATCCCGAAAACGGTTCGTTTTACTGTTTCGGATGCGGCGCCGGCGGCGATGTTTTTACATTTACGGGACTGATTGAAAATCTTGATTATATAGAATCGGTAAAGCTTTTGGCAGAAAGGTCCGGCGTTGCGCTTCCGCAGGACGGATACGACGATTCCATGCAAAAGCTTAAAAACACGATTTACGATATAAACCGTGATACGGCAAGATTTTTCCATTCGTATTTAATGTCACCTGACGGGAAATGGGCGCTTGATTATTTGTGCGGCAGGGGACTCACGCTTAAAACAATAAAGCATTTCGGGCTCGGAGCGGCGCCGGACAGTTGGGATTCGCTTATTAAGCACTTAAAATCAAAGGGCTACCGTGAAAGCGATATGATTGCCGCAAATGTAGTCGGGAAAAGCCAAAGAGGAACTCTTTACGACCGATTCAGAAAAAGGGTAATGTTTCCGATAATCAATATAAGAGGAAATATTATTGCCTTTAGCGGCAGGGCAATGCCGGGCGAGGACAAGCAGGGCGGAAAATATGTAAACACGGCGGATACGCCGGTTTATAAAAAAAGCGCAAATCTTTTCGGAATGAATTTTGCCAAAAACGCCTGTGCCGACAGGGTAATATTAGTTGAGGGAAATATGGATGTTATTTCACTCCATCAAGCCGGATTTACAAATACCGTGGCTCCGCTCGGTACTGCGTTTACAATAGAACAGGCAAATCTGCTTGCACGCTACACAAAGGAAATAGTATTGATGCTTGACGCAGATGCGGCAGGTCAAAAAGCGGTAAAACGGGCGGCAGAGCTTTTGCAGAACACAGGACTTTCGGTGAGGGTTGTGGTAGTTCCCGACGGCAAGGATCCCGATGAATATATTAAAAAGAACGGGGCGGACAGATTTTCGGCACTCTTAAACGGCGCTGTAAGCGATATTGAATATAAGCTTCTTACGGCGGCGGCAGGAATAGACCTTGCAAGTGATGACGGACGGCTTAAATATCTTGCGGCGGCGGCAGAGGTGATTGCCGGTGACGATGATATAATGGCGAGAGATGTTTATATCGGTAAAATGTGCGAAAAGTACGGTGTTTCAAGAACGGCGCTTACCGCAAAGGTAGAAGAAATACGAAGAAAAAACCGCCGGATTAAGAAACAGAAAGAAATTACCGATATAATAAGGCCTAAATTTACAAAGGATGATATTAATCCCGAACGCAGAAGCTCACCTAAAGGAACGGCGGCGGAGGAAATTCTTATTGCGGTGCTTTTAAAGCATCCCGATTTATGCGAAAAAGCAAAATCGCAGCTGCCGCCGGAAAAAATGATAACCTCGCTTAACCGGCGTATTTATCAAATAATAATCGATGCGTCGGATAACGGACAGTCGCTTGACATCTCACTTTTCGCACAAAAGCTTATTCCTGCGGAAATAGGGTATCTTGTGGCACTACAAAACGGTAATAAGGCAGATAAAAATCCGGAAATTGTATTAAGAGATTGCATAAGGGTAATATTAGAAGAGGATATTATTTCCGCAGGCGGGCAAAAAGATACTTCACTTGAAGACTGGGCGGAAAATCTTAAAAATATAATCGATATCAAATCGAAAGGAAAAACTTAAATGGAACAGAACAGCAAAATAAAGGAAAAAGAAATTAAAAACATTCAAAACCCTGCGGAGGAATACGAATCGGAGGAGGAAAAGGATATAACAATAGACGATATTGAAAATGCTCCCGATAACCCCGAGGAGCTTTTCACCGAACCCCCGACGCTCGATATAGATTTTGACGAAGAGCCTACCGATGACGATCTTAAGCTTGAGGAAATGGACATTGACGCACTCAATGACGACTTGAGTATGGAAAATATGAACCTCGACGATCCGGTGAAAATATATCTCCGTGAAATAGGAAGGGTTCCGCTTCTTTCCTCCGAAGAGGAAATAGAGCTTGCCGTTAAAATATCCGAGGGAGACGAATATGCAAAACAGCGCCTTACCGAGGCAAACCTTCGTCTTGTTGTAAGCATTGCCAAAAAATATGTCGGCAGGGGAATGTATTTCCTTGACCTCATACAGGAGGGCAATGTAGGACTTATAAAGGCGGTTGACAAATTCGACTATAAAAAAGGCTTCAAATTTTCAACCTATGCTACTTGGTGGATAAGACAGGCAATAACCAGAGCTATTGCAGATCAGGCAAGAACAATCAGAATACCGGTTCATATGGTGGAAACCATAAACAGGCTTAAAAAGGTTCAAAGCCAGCTTTTGCACGAAAACGGCGTGGAACCGAGCGAGGAGCTTATTGCAGAAAAAATGGATCTTCCGGTTGAGCGTGTCCGTGAAATAATGCGTGTAGCTCAGGAGCCTGTTTCAATGGAAACGCCGATAGGACCGGAAGAAGATTCCCGTCTTATGGATTTTATAAGGGATGAGGACGCTCTTGCTCCCGATGAGGCGGCACTTAAGACAATCACCAATGAAGATATTGACGGTGTTCTTAAAACCCTTACACCGAGGGAGGAATCCGTAATACGCCTGCGTTTCGGACTTCAGGACGGCAGATGCCACACACTTGAAGAGGTTGGAACGGAATTTAATGTAACCAGAGAACGCATCCGCCAAATTGAGGCAAAGGCACTTCGTAAGCTTCGCCATCCGGTAAGAAGCAACAAATTTAAAGATAGATAAGGAAGCATAAAAATAATGGAATTTTCATATAAAACAAAGGGAGTTTGTGCGAGAGGCATTATAATAGATGTAGAGGGCGACACCGTAAAAAGCGTAAAATTCGACGGCGGCTGCAGCGGCAATACTCAGGGCGTGGCCATGCTTGTTGAGGGTATGAAAATAGACGATGTTATAAATAAGCTGTCATCTATAAAATGCGGATTTAAAAATACCTCCTGCCCGGCGCAGCTGGCGGAGGCTTTAAGGGAATATAAAACCGCAAAGGGTGAGTGATATTGTATTCGGACAGCGATATAAAAATTGCAGGGAATAAGCCGTCCCGTGAAATCGATGAACGGCGCAAAAAAAACAGCGAACAGCATGTTCCCGAAAAGGATAAAATAAATAATGCCAAGGAGCTCGGCTGCCGTGTAGCGGCGGAGTTTATTAAGGACGCAAAAAACAGTCGGCTTGCCGAAGAACCCGAAGATTTTGAAATGACGGTACAAAGAAGGCTTTTGCTTTCGTTTACGGC
>JAFOYI010000081.1 GCA_017391425.1 Clostridia bacterium
GACAGACTGTAAGCGCAGGTTAATTCCCCGCCTTTTTTGTGTTGTAAAAGAACATTGCAACTCCCGATCCGCATATTAAAATATATCCCAAAACACTTAATAAGTCGGGTATATCGCCGAAAACAAAAAAACCGAGTATTGCGGCAAATACCACCTGAAAGTAATCGTAAACAGAAATTTCCTTTGCAGGAGCCAACAAATATGCCTTTGTAATTCCAAGCTGACCGATACACGCAAAGGTTCCTGCAAGTATAAGGTACAAAAGCTGTAAAAGAGACATAGGCTTATAGCCTATTATCATAAAAGGCAGACAAAGCACACAGGAAAACGATGAAAAGTAGAAAACTATTCTTTTACTGTTTTCATTCTTTGAACCGAGCTTACGCACAAAGGTATATGCCGTACCGGCTCCCAGTCCGCCTAATAATCCGGCAAGCGCCGGAATAACAGAAGGATTATCAAATCCCGGTTTTATTATGAACACACTTCCGATAAACGCAACCGCCACGCCGATAAGCTGAATTATACCCGGTTTTTCCTTAAGCAGTATAACCGAAAAAAGAATTGCAAAAAACGGCGAGAGTTTATTCAGCATATTTGCGTCGGATAAATTAAGCTCTCCCAGTGCATAAAAGTTGCACAGCAATCCTAATGTGCCGCAAATACTCCTGCCGAAAAGCGCCGGTATATTCCCCTTTTCGGGTATAAAGCTTATTTTTTCTTTCAGCATCATAAAGAGAATAAAAATCAGTGCAATGAAATTTCGGAAAAATGCCTTTTGAAAAGCCGGCAAGTCGCCTGAAAGCTTAACAAACAAAGACATAACCGAAAATCCGAAAGCCGCCGTCAAAACACAAATTATTCCCTTTACCTTATTATTTATTTGAAACATTAAACCACTTTATTTCTGAAATTAATTAAATATAACTATATAACAAAGCAAAGAAATGTCAAGAAAAAAGGGACCTCCGCTATTTCGGAAGTCCCTTTTAATATTGTAGATGCCGAAATTACATAAGGCTTCTGTAAATCTCTGCAATTTCCTCAACGCTTGTATCTCTCGGGTTGCCGGGACGGCAAGCATCGGCATAAGCTGACTCGGCAAGTGCAGGAATATCCTCTTCCTTTACTATGCCCTTTAATGTGGTAGGAATACCTACATCCTCTGCAAGCTGTCTTACAGCCTCAACGGCAGCCTTGCGGTATTCATCCTGAGTCATACCGTCAACGCCCTCAACGCCCATAGCCTTAGCTATATCCTTATACTTCTCGCCTGTATAATCTGCATTGTAAGCCATAACAGCCGGAAGAAGTATGGCGCAGGCCTTGCCGTGCGGAGTATCATAATAAGCCGAAAGGGTGTGAGCCATAGAATGGTCTACGCCGAGTCCGACATTAGAGAAGCCCATGCCGGCAATATACTGACCGAGAGCCATTCCTTCCCTGCCGTCCTTGCCGTTCTTAACAGCATCACGGAGTGAACGGGCAATAACCTCAATAGCCTTTATGTGGAACATATCCGAAAGCTCCCAAGCACCCTTTGTTATGTAGCCCTCGATTGCATGAGTAAGAGCGTCCATACCGGTAGCGGCGGTAAGAGAAGCCGGCATTGTAGACATCATATCAGGGTCAACGACAGCTACAACCGGAATATCGTGTGCATCAACGCAAACGAATTTACGCTTTTTCTCAACATCGGTAATAACATAGTTAATTGTTACCTCTGCGGCGGTTCCGGCGGTAGTGGGAACTGCAATTATCGGAACACATTTATTCTTTGTGGGCGCTACGCCTTCAAGAGAGCGAACATCGGCAAATTCAGGATTTGCGATAATAATACCGATAGCCTTTGCGGTATCCATAGAAGAACCGCCGCCGATAGCTACTATGCAGTCAGCGCCGCAGGCTTTAAATTCCGAAACGCCGTGCTGTACATTTTCAATAGTCGGATTCGGTTTAATGTCGGAATAAAGCTTATAATCTATACCGGCATTTTCAAGTATATCGGTAACCTTTTTCGATACGCCGAACTTAACAAGATCCGGGTCGGAAGCAACAAAAGCTTTTTTAAAGCCTCTGCTTTTAATCTCGTCCGGAATGGCGTTAATGGCACCCGAGCCATGGTAAGAAGTTTCATTGAGCATAAATTTGTTCATAAGGATTCACCTTTCCTTTTTTCTTTAATTATACACAACAAAAATCGTATATTCAATGATAATTTTATTAATAATATGTTACTTTTTGAGCATTATATATAAAATCCGAATAATTCTTAACTCAGGACAATGATTTATATTAATTAAGGTCGGAAAGCTTTTCAATTAAATTCTTCGCCGCATTATATAATGGCTTTATATTCTTTTTACTCTCAAGCACAGTATCTGATACACGGCGGCAGGAAACCTGCAAGCCCTCCGGCAAGGCGCCGAAATTCTCCGTCTCGGTTGATTTATAAAAATCTTCTCCAAACGCTAACGGCTCTCCCTCAAATATACTCGTACTGTCCGAAATTCCCTCTAAATACTTATAAGACTCACTGTCGGTTATATATATTAAGGCTTTTTCATCGCCGGCAATAAGAGATTGCAGCTTTGTAAGCATGGTGTTCTTATACTGCACATTTCCTTTATCCGAAAAGCTGCAGTTAATTACCTGAATTTTAACCTCGCCGTCTCCGTTTACATCCTCGCCGTATTTTTTAAGATAATCGGAAACCTTCTCCGTCTGTTCGTCAAGCACGGGGGTATATGTAAAATAAACCGCCTCAAAATCGTATTTAGGTCTTGAAACACATTGTGCAATAAGAACGGAAAGTACAACAACCGTCGCCGTTATTGCAACAACATACCACTTGTACTGGAACCAAAAGTTATCCCATTTCTCTTTAGGAGTTTTCGGAACTAATGCAACCTCGCTCGGCTTCGGGGGAGCTTCAATCTCACCGTGCTGCATTTTTTTCAACTCTAAAAATTCTTCCCTTGCCCTGCGCTGTTCTTCAAGTATTTCATTTTTCTTATCTGCCATTCTATACACCCTGTTTTAATATACCACTTTTTAAAATACTGTGCAAGCAAACAATAAGTCTTATATGTAAACATTTTATAAACTGAAACGCTCCCCGTGCCGAGGCACAGGGAGCGCATTTTTCGATTAAGCGAAATCAGATTTCAGCAAAGTACTTAATTGTACGAACCATCTGGCTTGTGTAGCTGTTCTCGTTATCATACCAAGAAACAACCTGTACCTGATAAGTATCGTCATCAATCTTAGTAACCATTGTCTGTGTAGCATCGAAGAGTGAACCGTAGGTGATACCGATGATATCAGAAGATACGAGCGGCTCCTCGGTATAGCCAAAGGAAGCTGAAGAAGCAGCCTTCATAGCGGCGTTGATGCCTTCAACGGTAACATCCTTGCCCTTAACAACAGCAACAAGAATGGTGGTAGAACCGGTCGGAACCGGAACACGCTGTGCAGAACCGATAAGCTTGCCGTTAAGCTCCGGAATAACAAGACCGATAGCCTTAGCAGCGCCGGTTGAGTTCGGAACGATGTTAACAGCAGCGGCACGGGCACGGCGAAGGTCGCCTTTTCTGTGCGGACCGTCAAGAACCATCTGGTCACCTGTGAAAGCGTGAACTGTGGTCATGATACCGCTCTGAATGGGAGCATACTTGTTAAGAGTATCAGCCATAGGAGCTAAGCAGTTTGTGGTGCAGGAAGCAGCAGAGATGATCTTATCGTCAGCGTCAAGAGTCTTTTCGTTAACGCTGTAAACGATAGTCTTAAGGTCTTTACCTGCCGGAGCAGAAATAACAACCTTTTTAGCGCCTGCATCGATATGAGCCTGAGCCTTATCCTTAGAAGTGTAGAAACCTGTGCACTCAAGAACAACATCTACACCGATTTCTCCCCACGGAAGATCGGCAGCGTTCTTTTCAGCATAGATTTTAATGGTCTTGCCGTCAACTGTGATGCTGTCTTCTCCGGCAGAAACCTTGTCTGCAAGAGCATATCTGCCCTGAGCAGAGTCATACTTGAGAAGATGAGCGAGCATAGCGGGGCTTGTAAGATCGTTAATAGCAACAACCTCATAACCCTCAGCTCCGAACATCTGACGGAAAGCGAGACGACCGATACGGCCGAAACCATTGATAGCAACTTTTACCATTGGAAAAACCTCCTTAATATTTTGCATTTTCTATTTTACTCTATTTGTCCGACATTTTCAAGCTATTTGTTTAATCTTTAACAATTTTTTTATTTTTTATAAAAAATGGCATAATAATGTTGCTTAAGGAGGCAATTAATATGATGTTTTCCCCAAATCAGGTGCAGCGTTACACCTCTGCACTGCGGTTATATATACAACATTCGATACTGCGCAGAGGAATTAACGCCTCACATACGACTCAACTGAAAAAAATAACGCTTGCCGAAGCGCTTGCATCAAAATCGGAATTTTCACCGGTAAATATAAATGAATTGTCGGATTCGCTTTTAGGGACGGCACAAATACTTCTTCTGCAAAGGTCCGAATCGCTTAAGGTTATTTTAAAGGGCGGCGGTGTATTTTTAATTAACCGACAGCTTTATACGGCGCTTATTTTAGAGCTTGTCGTATGCGGAAGCGACAGAATAATGATTGACAGCCGCAGTCCTTACACGGTAATAAAAACAAGGGGGCTTTATAAATACGGAAATTTACCCAAACTCATAAAAGCAATGTCGGGCGATTATTTGGCAGAGACAAAAAACGGAGCCGTAATAATAAGATTTCCGAGTCCTGAGACCTCGCTTAAACCTAAAAAAGCGGAAAACGAATGGTATTATCTTTTAGACAGCTTTTCACCGGTAAATTTATGGCTTAAATAATTATTGTACCGAAAGGTAAAGTATGATATAATATCAAGGTTGAAAGGGATGTTTTTATGAAGATGATAGCCAGCTTTACCGTTGACCACGATAAGCTTGAAAAAGGAATGTATATTTCCCGTATTGACGGCGACGCCGTAACATACGATATCCGTATGAAAAAGCCGAACGGCGGCGACTACCTCTCAAACGGTGCGCTACATACATTCGAGCATCTGTTTGCAACCTATGTGAGAAACAGCAAATACTCGGACAGTGTGATTTATGTAGGCCCTATGGGTTGCCGCACAGGCTTTTATATGGTATTGCGTGACTGCGTTTCCGAAGAAGAAGTAATAGAGCTTGTAAAAAGCTGTTTTAGATTTATTTCCGATTTTACAGGTGAAATACCGGGCAGCAAACGCAAGGAATGCGGCAATTACCTTGAACATGACCTTGCCGGAGCAAAAGAAGTTGCAATAGATATGCTGTCGGTTTTAAAGGACTGGAACACTAAAGATCTCAAATACAAGGAATAACATAATGGAAATTACAGTAGAAGAGCTTGAAAAACTGAATAAAGACGACTATGTCATATATGATATACGGGACAGCCTTGAAAGAAGCTACGGCTATATACCCGATTCCATAAGCATTACGCCGGAGGAAATTGAAAATCGGCACGCAGCTTTTAAATCCAAAACGGCGATTATATACTGCGCAAGAGGCGTCGTAAGTCTTGAAGCATCCGAAAAATTGTGCCGCAGCGGTATAAAGGCTTACAGTCTTAAAGAAGGCTACATATCTTGGCTTCGTAGTGAAATGAAGCGCCAAAACGCAGACACTGTTTGCCAAAACGCCGAAAGAAGTCTGCACAAAAAATTTAAAAAGAATATTTTCGGGAAATTCATTAAAGCGCTCAAAACCTACCGCCTTGTAAACGAGGGCGATAAAATTGCGGTTTGCATATCGGGCGGAAAAGACTCTTTTTTGATGGCTAAGCTTTTTCAGGAGCTTAAGCTGCACAGCGAAGTGAATTTTGAGGTTGAATACATTGTTATGGACCCCGGCTACAATGCCGAAAACCGTAATATAATAGAGCAAAATGCAAAAACCTTAAAAATTCCGATAAGAATATTCGAATCCAATATTTTCGAATCGGTTTATACCGTGGAAAAATCGCCCTGCTATTTATGCGCCCGTATGAGAAGAGGTTATCTTTACAGCTTTGCAAAAAGCCTCGGCTGTAATAAAATAGCGCTCGGTCATCATTATGACGATGTTATAGAAACCATACTTATGGGCATGCTGCACGGCGCACAGATACAAACTATGATGCCTAAGCTTCACAGTACGAATTTTGAGGGAATGGAGCTTATAAGACCGCTCTATTTTATCCGAGAGGAAGATATAAAGGCGTGGCGTGATTATAACGGCTTGCACTTTATTCAGTGCGCCTGCAAATTCACAGATACCTGTACCACCTGCAACAACGGTCAAAACCACTCAAAGCGGCAGGAAACAAAGGAACTTATCAGGGCGCTTAAAGAAAGCAACCCCGATGTTGAAAAATGCATTTTCAAAAGTGTTGAAAATGTTAATATTGACACGGTAATTGCATATAAGCAAAACGGTGTAAGGCACAATTTTCTTGATACTTATGACATTGACAAATAGAAATTTTAACCTTATAATAACATAAAAAGTACAAAGGAGCTTTAAATTGGAAAAGGACGCTGTTTCCGCCGGAGTTTCCGAAGTGGGCGGATTATTTAACACGGCTGAAATAAAAATACTTGTTTGTTATATTTTTTCGTCAATAAATCTTCCCGTTCCGGGGAGAATGCTTGCCGATACACTGCATTATGAGGGTATTGCCAACTGTTTTGAGGTGAACGATGCGATTGACGCTCTTTGTAAAAGCGGTCACCTCAAGCCCGAAAACAGTGCGGATGACACATATACGATAACCGATGCCGGCCGCCAGATTGCCGACACGCTTAAAACCTCGCTTCCGTTAACGGTAAAGGAGAGAGCTTATAAAGCGGCGCTTAAAATGGTCTCCCGTTTCAGGAATGCAAAGGAAAGCATTACGGAAATATCACACGAAGACGGTAAGACATATATCACCTGCTCTGCCACAGACCACGGAAAGCCGTTTATAAGCGTAAAGCTTTTGGTTGCAGATGAAGAACAGGCGCTTTACATTAAAAACCGTTTTCTGAACAACAGCAATATTTATTCGGAAATAATTGAGCTGCTGACAAAACCTGAAAAATAATAGCTTAGGCTGAAAGAAAATCAGCCTAAGCTTTTTATTTTATTGCTTCCATAAGCTTTTCTGCGGTTTTTATACCGTCTGTTGCGGCGGACATAATACCTCCGGCGTAGCCTGCGCCCTCTCCGCAGGGATAAATACCGCTAAAGCCTACGCACTGACCGTCTTCCCCTCTTACTATCCGTACCGGTGAGGAGCTTCGGGTTTCCGGAGCGGTAAGCACGGCCGAATAATCGGCAAATCCCTTTATTTTTCGGTCAAACAGCATAATGCCGGACTTTAGACCGCCTGTTATAAATTCGGGAAAAATGCTTTCGAAATCAGCATATGAATAATTCGGTTTTACAGTTGGCTTAACCTTCGTAATTTCAAACGGTTTGCCGAAAACAAAACTGCCCACTGTACTTACCGGAACCTTGCCGTTTGATGCGGCAAACGCCGCCTGCTCTGTCTTTCTTTGCAGCTCACAGCCCGAAAGCACATCATCAGGCAAATCGGTCGGTTCAACGCTTACAAGCACAGCACTGTTGGCGTTTGTTCCGTCACGCCGACTTTTGCTCATACCGTTTACGGCAATTCCGCCGAGTTCACTCGAGGCATTTATAACCTCGCCGCCGGGACACATACAAAATGTATACACTCCCCTGCCGTTTTCAAGGTGAGCCGCAAGCTTATAATCGGCGGCTCCAAGCGCCTTATTATCGGCGAATTCTCCGTACAGGGCACAGTTTATATCGCTTTGAAGATGCTCAATCCTAACGCCCATCGAAAAAGGCTTTTTGACAAGAGTCAATCCGCTGTCACGCAGAAGTGAAAATGTATCCCTTGCGGAATGTCCCGTTGCGATTATAAGGCGGTCACAGAGTATCTCCTCCCCAGACACCGTTATACTTTTAAGTGAGCCGTTTTTTTGTGTAAAACCCTCAAGCTTTTTATTAAACCGCACATCTCCGCCCAAGGCGATTATTTCACTGCGTATGCTTTTGACAACATTCACAAGTATATCAGTACCTATATGCGGTTTTGCATCGACAAGTATACTTTTCGGCGCACCATGCTTTACAAAGGCTTCAAGCACTGCACGGCATCGGTAATCCTTAATTCCTGTGTTAAGCTTACCGTCCGAAAATGTGCCGGCTCCGCCCTCTCCGAACTGCACATTTGATTCGGTATCAAGCTTACCGCCTGCAAAAAATTCCTTTACCCTTTCGGTGCGGCTGTCGGCGTCACTGCCACGCTCGATAACTATCGGGGCAAGTCCTGCACGGGCAAGGGTGAGCGCCGCAAACATACCTGCCGGTCCGAACCCCGCAATCACAGGCCTTTTTTCAGGCAAATTCAAAGCCTTTTTCCAAACATACGGTTTATTCACAAATAATGAAGCGTTGCGTGCCTTTTTAAGCACAACATTTTCGTTTTTAACGCAAACCAAAAGCGAACAGCAAAAATGTACGCTGTTTTTATGCCTTGCATCAACAGATTTTCTGTAAAGCGATACCGAAATTATGTTTTTAATATCCGTTTTAAGCTCTTTTGCCACTGCATTTTCAAGTGAAGAAAAATCGGTATCAAGCGGCAATGCAACATTGTTAACTAACAGCATTTTTATTCCTTTTAACAATATCTTCGGCGGCGCACATAGCACTTGACCATGCCCATCTTAAATTAAAGCCGCCGCAGTCGCCGTCTATATCAAGTATTTCGCCTATTGCGTAAAGTCCCTTGTTGTCACGGCTCATCATAGTTTTGTCACTAAAGCCGTCTGTATCAAGTCCGCCGGCCGTTACCTGCGAATTAATAAAGCCGGTGTTTCCGGTAACCGTGAAATTCATAGCCTTAATAAGGCTGGCTATCGCCTTTATATCAGACCCGTTTAAATTCCCTGCCGTTTCATTCAGCTTTAAACCTGCAAGCTTTATAATAACCTGACCGAGACGCTTATTAAGCATACCGGTAAAAAATTCGTCAAGCGTTCTGTTTTTAAGCATTTTTGCTCGGCCCTCAAGCTCATTTACAAGTATATCGGTAGTTTTTTCGGGCATTAGGTCAAGCACAACCGACATATTGCACTGCCCCTCTGCCGCCCCCGAGATTTGCAGTATCGGAGGGCCTGACAGACCGTAATCGCAGAAAAGCACCTCGCCGTATTCAAAGCGGACAAGCTTACCGCCTTTTACAAGCCGTACTTTAGCATCTGTTTTTATACCCTTAAGCTGTTTAACAATTTCTGTAGGAGTTTTGAGCTGTACTATTGCAGGACGCATCTCTACCGTTTTAAATCCGGCATTCTTTAAAATTTTAAGCACACTGCCGTCGTTTCCGAGCTTATCGCCGCCTGACAGCAAACCTGCCGCAATAATAACATTGTCAGCCAAAAAGCTCATATTTCCCGCTATAATCTTATATCCGCCGCCCGAAATCTGAATATTGGTCACCTTAGTTTCCGTGCAAACCGTAACGCCGTATTCCTCTGCCGCAAAGCGAAAGCAGTCCACAACCGACGCCGCCTGCAGCGACGCAGGATAACCTTTATCTCCCTCGAAAACGAAAGGCACGCCTATATCGGAAAAGAATTTTTCGCAAACCGTATTATCATATTTTTCAAGCGCATATCGGCAGAATTCAGGGTGCCTGCCGTGATAACGCTCAGGCAGTATTTTTTTGTTTATTATATTACAGCGGCCGTTACCGGTTGCCGCAAGCTTCTTGCCCACTCTCGGAAGTGCCTCAAGAATTCTTACCGAAAGTGACGGATCAAGCATCTTTAGTCTGACCGCCGCACAAAGACCTGCCGCACCGCCGCCTATTATTACAACATTATCACGCATTTCAGTGCCGCTCGTTAAAATTGGAATATGTTTCGCAGAAACGTGCTTGGAACGAAGGCTCCTCGTTTCCGGCGTACAAATGCGATATATCGCTGAACCCACAGCATCTGAAATATGCCGTTCCCTGTTCACGCTCTTCGGTTACAAGCGTGGTTACAGACGAAGTAAGTGCGGTAAAGCCCTGCCAAAGCGCCATAGGGGAAATTTTCAAAAGATGTGAAAGCAACACGCACTCAACGCCGAAATGGCAAAACAAAGCTACCGTATCGGTATTTTCCCGCTCAACATTAAAAATCTTGCCGTTATGAACATATCCGTGATTCTTTAAAATCTCATCAAGCCCGTCGCACACATTTTTGAATTTTTCTTTAATATCTCCGGTTTTAATAAACGGGGTATCAATCCATTTATCTTTATCATAATAATCTTCGCTTTCGCACATAAAACGGGGCATTCTGTCCCACGGGTAAGTATGATTTCCGCTCTCAGGATCAATCGCATAACCGTCAAATTCTCTTAACCAGTCGCATATTACTGCGTCTGCATTATAAGCTTCAAGCGTGGGTTTTGCGGTGGCCTTTGCCCTGCCTAACGGAGAGCAGTAAAACGCATCTATATTAAGCTTTACAAGGCGGTTCTTTAAAAGCTCGGCCTCTCTAAAGCCTTTTTCGGTAAGCGAATCTATTGTATAGTCAGGGTCGCCGTGACGAATGATTAAAAGTTTCATAAAAATACTCCCCAAAGCAAATTCTAAAACAATTATACTTTAGGGGAGTATTAAAATCAATATTTATTTTTATTCAACCGCATTGTTGGAGCCGACGGTAATATCTGTCGTATAGTATCTGCCGCTGCGGTAAATTTTAACGCTTACCTTCTTGCCGGGTTGGCACTCGTTAATATATTCTTCAAGCTTTGTGTATTCATCGATTTCCTTGCCGTTAAACTCGGTTATAATATCGCCTTTGGCTATTCCCGAATTATCCGCAGGACTGCCCTCTGCCACGCTTAAAACAACTGCGCCTGCCGGATAACCGTAATATTTAAGCACGCTTGCGGTATATTTTTCGCTTACCGTAATACCGATATACGGTTCAGGGTCATTCTGTTTATCGATTATATTTTTACAAATTTCCGATACGGTATTTGCAGGGATTGCAAAGCCCATTCCCTCAAATTCCTCGGACACGATTTTCGAGCTTGTAATCCCGACAAGCTCACCCTTGGTATTAACAAGCGCACCGCCTGAGTTACCGGGGTTGATTGCGGCGTTTGTTTGAATAAGCTTAACATTGGAATCGGTTGAAACAACACGGTTAAGACCGCTTATAACGCCGTATGCCACGCTGTCCATAAACTCAAGTCCGCCCGGGTTGCCGACGGTTATAACATACTGTCCGACCTTAAGCTTATCCGAATCGGCAATCGAAATAGGAGTAAGTCCCGAAGCATCAATTTTAATAACGGCAAGGTCTGTTGAAATATTGTATCCTACAACCGTTGCCTCGTAGGACTTTGAATTTACACTGTCAAGGAATACTTCGATTTTTGATTCCGATTTATTCGTCACAGCGCTTGAGATAACATGGTAGTTTGTTATTATATATCCGTCTGATGAATATATAACGCCGCTGCCCTCGCCGGTTGACGAGCTGTTTCCGCCGAAAAAGCTTCTAACCGAGGTTGTGGTTCTGATACCTATAACGCTCGGCGTTACTTTTTGAGCCACCGCCTCAACAACCGATTCGGCAGTTTCATCAACATTTATATTTACATTACTGCCGGAAATTCCCGAACTGCTTGTAAGCGGGGTGCTGTCGGTATTTTTGCTTGTGAGCTTTACTGCGGTAACTCCGCTGACTGCACCTATTACCGCCGCAAGCAGGCAGGCAACGGCAACCGTTGCCGCACCGTGACCGCCCTTTTTCTCTTTTTTAGGTTTAGGCGGCTTATAGCCGTAGTTTACCGCACCGTACTGACCGTTTGGATAAAATCCGTGCGGCGTTTCCGCCGATCCTGTTTCTTCATTTCTTTGAGCTGTGTAGCCGCTCCCTGTTTCGTCCTGAATAATATCGTCTTTGCGTTTTGTGTAATAGCCGCCCTCCGGTGTTACGGTATATCCGTTGTTTTCGGTATTATTGCCGTTCACGGAATCGAAACCGTTAAGCTCGCCGCCGCTGTTATTTATATTATTAAAATCGTCCATAAACGCTTCCTCCTTCTGTTTAAGTATATTGTAAAGCGTTTTTGTTGCGTCCGTTATTCAAATATATGAACTTTCGGTTAATATTTTTCACAAAATTTATTTCATGGGATACCTGACAAACAGCTCTGCAAATCCCTTTTTACTGAAAGGAAAAAGAGGATATAGATAATTCCTGCCGGAAAGCGTTTTAACAAAGAACATTCCGATAATTAAAAGCAATATTCCTGCCCCAAAGCCCCATACTCCGAAAATACGGGTTACAATTAGCAAAAACAGTCTTTCAAACTTCATAGCATAGCCCATCTCGTAATTTGGCAGTGAAAAGCCTGCTATTGTCACAAATGCCATAAGCAGTATTGCCTCGGTTATAAACCATCCTGCCGTGACCGCAAATTCCGAAAGCAGTAAACCGCCTATTATGCCAAGCGAGTTTGAAAGCGAATCGGGCGTGTTGAGGGAGGCAAGCCGTAAACCGTCCACCACAAATTCAAGTATTAAAAACTGTAAAAACAAAGGTATTTCGCCCGATTTTTCGGGTACAAGCACATTAAGCCATTTCGGCACGGAATCGGCGTGCGTGGCAAGCAGTAAATAAAGCGGAGTAATGATTACATTCGCAACCGAAACCAACATTCTTATAATCCTTGTGTAGGTCGCCACAATAGGCAGAAAATAATAATCGTCCGTTTCCCTGAAAAAATCGGAAAGCGATATGGGTATTATCATAACAGCCGGCGAATTATCCATTACAAGCGCTATTCTTCCGTCAAAAATACAGGCGGACGCATAATCCGGTCTTTCTGTAAACTTAAATTTCGGGAACGGATTGAAAAAAGCGTTTTTCTGCAGCTTTTCGGAAAGCGCCTGTTGAGTCATTGAAATGCCCTCAATATCTATTTCCTTTAGTCTTTTCCTCAGAATGTCAATCACTCGGCTGTCCGCAACGCCGTCAAGGTAGCTTATAGCAACATCAAGCTTTGTTCCTTTGCCTATTTGCATATATTCCATACGAAGCCTTTTGTCTCTTATTCTTCGCCGTATCAAAGCCGTGTTCATAACAAGCGTTTCAACAAAACCGTCCCTTGAACCCCTTAGCGACTTATCCTTTTGCGGTTCCTCGGTATTACGCATAGGATAGGTTCTGGTGTCAACTATAAGCGCACCGTCAATTCCGTCAATAATAAGCACCGATGGACCCGAAAGTATGGCCGTAACCGTTTTTTCAATATCTTTTTCGCAGTCTGTTTCCACATACGGCATTTTATTTTTCGCAAACTCCGCCATATCCTTAATTCCTGCAATATCATCAGGTGTTTGCTTATAAAGAAATTCGAGTATTTTTTCATATACCTCGTCCTTTATAAAGCCGTCGATAAAGTAAAGCACCGCCTGTCTGCCGCCTATTATCAGGTCCCTTTTTATTATATCAAAGCTTTTGTCGGGCTTAATTTCACTGTCTATTTTACTTATCCATTCTTTATAACTCATAAAAAAACCGCCTTTCATTCGGTATATTTTTCCCGAAATAAGGCGGTTTAAACACTATTTTGAAAGATATATAAGCAATACGGATATATCCGCAGGACTGACCCCCGAAATACGGGAAGCCTGACCGATATTGGCAGGTCTTACAAGGTTAAGCTTTTCAACAGCCTCAAGCCTCAGTCCGTAAACGGCGGAATAATCAATATCATCGGGTATACTGCGTCCCTCAAGCCGCAGCATCTCGTTTACCTGCGCCTGCTGACGGGCAATGTATCCCTCGTATTTTATCTCTATTTCAGCCTTCTCGCACACGCTGTAAGGAAGCTTCGGTCTGTCACGGTCAAATAAAGCTAAATCAGCATAACCGATTTGCGGACGCTTTATCAAGTCCGAAAGCCGCATACCCGTTGTCATAGGAGCGGTTCCAGCCTCCACTAAAAGTCGGTTAAGCTCGTCGCTCGGAGCTAAAAAGGTGTTTTTAACCCTTTCTATTTCCTTTTCCTTTTGCTCTTTTCGGACAAGAAATTCATTATATTCCTCATCCGATATAAGTCCTAATTTTCTGCCTGTCGGCATAAGCCGTTCATCGGCATTATCCTGTCTTAAAAGCAGTCTGTATTCGCTTCTTGAAGTCATCATTCTGTACGGATCGGAGCATCCCTTTGTCACAAGGTCGTCTATAAGCGTGCCGATATAGGAAGACGCTCTTGATAATACAAGCGGTTCTCTGCCCTGTACTTTAAGCGCCGCATTAATTCCGGCAACAAGTCCCTGTGCCGCCGCTTCCTCGTATCCTGATGAACCGTTAAATTGCCCCGCCCCGTAAAGTCCGGGGAAATTTTTCATTTCAAGCGTAGCGTTCATACTTAAGGGGTCTACACAGTCATATTCGATTGCATACGCATTGCGTATAAGCTTAACATCCTTAAGGCAAGGTATGGTTTTATAAAGCTCTGTTTGCACTTCCTCGGGAAGCGAAGAGGACAGTCCCTGCAAGTACATTTCCTCGGTATTAATTCCGCACGGTTCTATGAAAAACTGATGCCTTTTTTTATCGGAAAACCTTACGATTTTATCCTCTATACTCGGGCAATATCTCGGTCCTACCCCCTCAATTTCGCCTGCGTAAAGCGGAGAACGGTTTATATTTTCAAGTATTACCCGTTTTGTTTCGTCATTAGTATATGAAATATGGCAAACAACCGTGTTTTTCGGCGGTATTTTTGTTGAATAGCTGAAGGGCACTACCCGCTCATCACCCTCTTGAACATCAAGCGATGAAAAATCTATACTGTCCCTTGATACCCTTGCTGGCGTGCCTGTTTTAAAGCGCCTTAACGGAAGTCCGAGCTTTTTAAGCGATTTTGCAAGCTCGGTCGCCGGGAAATTGCCGTCAGGCCCCGAGGGATAATTAACCTCCCCTACATAAACCCTGCCGCCTAAAAATGTTCCTGTAGCTATTACCACTGCCTTGCAGATAAAATCTGCGCCGAGCTTTGTTATACAGTGCCATCCGTCTACATCCTTAAAAACATCTGTAATTTCGCACTGCTTAACATCAAGATTTTCCTGTTTCTCAACAGTATGCTTCATATAACCGCTGTAAGCCCTGCGGTCAATTTGAGCCCTTAGGGAGTGAACGGCAGGTCCCTTTCCGAGATTAAGCATACGGCTTTGAAGTGTGTTTTTATCCGCCGCCTTGCCCATCTCTCCGCCTAAAGCGTCAAGCTCTCTTACAAGGTGCCCCTTAGCCGTGCCGCCGATAGACGGATTACAAGGCATATTACCTATCCAGTCGGCGCTTATTGTAAACATTATTGTTTTGCAGCCGAGCCTTGCGGAAGCAAGAGACGCCTCAATTCCGGCGTGGCCTCCGCCGATTACCGCAACATCATAGCTGCCGGCGCTGTATTTCTTAATTTCCAAGCTTACTTCTCCTTATTTGCCGATCTTTTCAACAGCCTTTTGCTGCCTTACATCCGGCCCGATAAATTTGTATGCGTCGTAATTTCCTATAAGCCTTGAGGAAATGCGGGCGGTATAACGGCTTTCAATTTCTTTCATTGTAAGGTTTGTGTTAATTACGGTAGGTCTGCCTGAAAGCAGCCGTGAATTAATAAGGTTATATAACGCCGATTTTGTAAAAGAAGTAGCCATTTCCGCTCCCAAGTCGTCAATAACAAGCAAATCGCTTTTTATCATGGCTTCGTATGCGCCCTTATTTTCACCGGAAAATTTTTCCTTTTCAATCTGTGTAAACAAGTTTTCCGCCGCACCGTACACAGGTATGTATCCCTTTTCAATCACCGCAGAAACAACGGCGAGTGTGAGATGGGTTTTTCCAAGTCCCGAATTGCCCATAAACAAAAGATTGCCGTAATCCTTAGGCTTGAATTTTAAAGCATATTCACGGCATACCTTAAGAATTGCGGTCATTCTGCGGCGAGGGTTGCCGTCTGCCGTATCCTTATCGGGATAATATTTAAGGTCAAAATTATCAAAACGGGATGATTCAAGCGGCATTTCCTCTGACAATTCCTCCGCAACAAAGGAGGACGCCAAATGCTTTACACAATCGCATATTTTACCGTTTACATATCCGGTATCCATACAAACAGGACAATCGTATTTTATATCCTCCGCACCGTATTTGCACAGCAATACCTTTTTTTCGTTTGAAAGCGCCTCAGACTGCTTTTTAAGCTCCGAAACATCTTGTCCGCTTATAGCATTAATCGCAAGCGTCGCCCCCAACGAGGAAAGCCTGCGGTCAATATCTTTAAGCTTAGGGCAGGCATTGTACGCCGCCGCAAGCATCATTTCACGGCGTGTCACTTTATCCTTAAGGGCATTTCTTTTTGCCTCAAAAGCTTTTTTGTAAATATCTTCTTTTGTTAACATTCCGTCACCTGCTCAGTCTTTAGAGTTAAGCATTTTTTCAAATAAATCCATATCATAGGCGGCAAAACCGTCTTTCTCTTTCTTCACATTTGATATATCTTCCGGGGTCTTATATCCTTTTTCGTGCCAATTTTCAATTATTTTAGCCGCATACGGCATATAAAATTTCGATTTTTCATCTACGCATACATTGTATGCCGCCGTAAGCATTTTTTCGGACATTCCCCATTCGTTTATCCATTTAAACGAAAGCTCTGTTTCCTTAGGACTCGGCTTGCGGTTTTCAAAACCGAATGCCTTTCGCACAATGCGCCATGCTTCGTCTCTAAGTGCCATATTTCTAAGCTCTTCATCAGCCGCTGCTACCGAATCTATGCCTTTATTTATCCATGAAACCGCTGTGGACTCAATAAACCTCATATTTGCCTTGTTATTGGCAACGGCATACTGAATTATCATAAGTATAACCGAAACATCAAGCCCCTCGTCATCGTAAAGCCAAACAAGAGTACTTGACTCATTTGATTTAAGGTTTCGCCCGAGTCTCATCTGCGTTTCCTGTAAAAGGTAACGGATCTTATCGTCCTCCGCTCCCCTGCGTGCAACATCGTTCCTCGACGGCTTTTGAGACCTCACTGCGGCTACAGGCTTTTTAATCGGTTCCGACTTTGAAGCCGAAACGCCTTTTTTAAGCAATATTCCTGCCTGTTCCCAATAAATAAGCGCCTCTTTAACCTCATAAGCGGAAACACCGACAGCCGCAGAAATGCCATCCTCGGAAATTTCGCTTGACATATTTCGCAGGATGTAAAGCAAAACCTTAATATGCTCACCGCTTGCAAGCTTTAGGTGCTTGTCCGCCACATCCGTCGGCACTGTAAAAACGGCGGTTAAAACCGCCGGATTTATGTAATAATTCATCTTGTTACCTCTTATTTATCAGCTTTTCAAGACATACGAGTCTGACGCCTTTAATTCCGTTAAAGGTACAGGGAAGTATGTCCGCTTCACGGTAGCCGAGTTTTTTATAAAGTCTTCTGGCATTGGTGTTTTTCTCATTAGTATCCATCCTAAGAAAATTACAGCCGTTACTAAAGGCATAATCCTCGTAAAACTTCACGAATTTACTGCCAATTCCTCTGCCGGCGCAATCGGGGCTTACAGCCAGCGTATGCAAGACCATTACTTTGTTTTCATCATCAGTGCTATATTTCCAGCAAGCCTTGTTGTAAACAGGAGCAGGTATACGGTTTATTCTTGCTGCGGCGGTAATTTTACCGTTTTCCTCCGCCACAAACATATCACCGCTTGATATACCCTCTTTTACAGTTTCCTCGGTAGGATAAACGCCCCTTATCCAGCCTGTGGCGGCTCTGCCGTTTTCCTCCTCGGTCAAAACCTTACCGTAAAGCTCTGTTATACCCTTAATTTCCGTAATATCGGCTTTTCTGATAAACATCATATATCACCATATTAATATTATCATCAGCATCGGAAATTGTCAATAAAACAATGCGGCTGTAACCCGAAATAATTTCAGGTAACAGCCGTATAAAATTATTACCAATTAACCTGCCAACGCCCAAGACAGCTGCTGTCTTTTTTTAAGTCGGTCTTTTTAATTTCCCTTACCGAAGACAATTCCCGTTTTTCGAAAAGCAATTTATCAAATTCATCACAGTCAAACGGAATTGCTATGCGTTTATTGCCTTTCCACTGGGAAAGATACGCCGCATTTGATATTGTAAGCTCATTTATCCCGTCAAATCCGGGAGCAAGCAGTTCTTCCCCGTAAAGCACCGCATTTGTAAAATTCTGCAAAATTCCCGGATGCCCCGTTTCTTTTTCCGCAGTAAATTCTTCATAATCCATTTCGGGACTGAGAAATCCGTTTTTGCAGGTCTTGCAAATATCCCGCTCGTCCTCACGCAAACGCCAAAGCTTAAGCAAACCCTGTTCAAGCAACATTTTACCCCTTGTGCCGGTAATTTCAAGTCTGTTTGTACCGGGACAATCACCTGTGGAAGTAATAAACACGCCCGTAGCGCCGTTTTCATACTCGGCGTAAATTGTTGCCTCGTCCTCAACTTCAATGTTGTGGTATTTACCGACATTACAAAAGGCAGTTATACAGGA
>JAFOYI010000082.1 GCA_017391425.1 Clostridia bacterium
ATGCGGTAACCGCAAGCAGCCACATAAATACAATATTTAATTTGAGGCTTAAAAGGATTTAAGTGCCTGCTACTTCGGGGTAGCGGATCCACAAAACCAACTCCTTTTTAAAGTATTGTCTTTTATTATATTTCATATTGTTCAATAAATCAAGTATTTTTAATAATATATTATATTTCTTATAGAAAACGCCCCTGCAATATAAATTGCAGGGGCGCCGTTTTGCTTTTTATCCGACAAAAATCTGAACCCAATATTTCTTCCCGCCGCTTTCGGCTATACCTACTGCAAGTCCGGTAAATTTGCTTTGCAAAATATTTGCTTTATGATCAGGCGAATTCATCCAGCCTTCCATTACTTGAGCAGGCGTTTCATAGTATTCGGCTATATTCTCGCCGGCATAGGCTTTTTTTATACCGTCCAGTACGGTAAAGCAGCTTGAACCGTCAGGTCTTGTATGCTCAAAAACATTGACTATTTCGTTTGCTCTGATATCTGCAGCAGACTGAACATCGGCTCTATACTCAAGCGCCGGAAGTCCTGCCTTTGCTCTTTCCTCGTTTACAAGCCGTAAAACCTCGCCTTTGTCACCCGTAGGCACATAGGCAAGCTTTGCGATTTTTTCGGTCTCGACAGTGCCGCAAACAGAGCATTTCCTTGTTTTTTCTCCCTCGGCCGAAGTAGTTGCCTGTCTTGTAACCGTCCACTCCCCAAAGCTGTGACCCTTTTTGGAAACAGTCTTATCTTTATAGGATTTTCCGCAGCTGCACTCGTGCAGTGTATAGCCGTCCGCCGTACAGGTCGGCTCAATAACCTTTTCGGTGTAGCTGTGTGTATGCGCCGCGGTGCCGCTCACTTGAGAAACGGTACTGCTTTCCTCCGATACAGACGAACTTTCATCCGACGAAACAGGCTCTGATACAAAAGAGCTGTTATCGGGAACGGAGATTTGCGAATTTTCCGATTCGTTACCGGACTTTTTACATCCTGCCATCATACCTGCCGCAATCAGCAGTGCCGCCGCAACGGCAATATATTTTTAAATAACATAAAATTTCCCCTTAACAAAATTATACTTCGGCCTTAAAGCCCATAAGGTTCAACCACTTACAAGCGCATCCGACCCAAGCGGCAACATGGTCAATTTTCCCGTCTACATTATTGTTGGTAAGGTAATCCGCTGTAGAAAGCCCGTGCCATCCATACGGATATATATGCATCTCAAACGGTATTTTATACTTACTGAGAGCCGAAGCATAAAGCAAACTGTTCATTACCGGAACGGCATTATCTGCCGCAGTATGCCATATAAATGCCGGCGGAGTATTTTCCTTAACCAAACGGTCGCAGGAGTATTTTTCTACATCCTCTGCGGTTATCTCCTGCTTGCCTAAAAGATTATAAAAGCTTCCCATATGAGCATATTTAGAATCAGCCGTTATAACCGGATAGCAAAGTAATGATGCGTTTACCGCCTTGCTTTCTGGAAATACCTCCCTTACCTCCTTGCAGTCGTAAGCGGTGGAATAATGCGCCGCAAGGTGACCGCCGGCGGAAAAACCGATTATAGCGATTTTTGAAGTATTGCAGTTCCAGTTATCCGCATTTTCGTATATAAGCTCCATAAGTGCCGCAACCTCACGCAGTTGAGTCGGGAAACGGTGGGGAGCCACAGAATAGGTTATAACAAAAACATTAAATCCCTGTGACAAAAACGGAAGAGCTATCGGCTCGGACTCTCTTTCCGAACACATACTGTATGCGCCGCCAGGGCAAACCACCAAACAGGGTCTTTTTTTATCCTGTCTGTTCATTTCAGACATATTGTAATACGGGAGATATACCTCTACCGTAGGGTCGCATCCGTTCTCTCCGAGAAACGGAAATTTGTCCTTCAAATGTATGATTTCGTGTTTCATTACAGTTTCTCTCCTTAAATATTTTTAAGCAGCTTTTGCCTTTCCTTATAGTCAGGCATATATTTTTTCACAACAGCGTAAAAAGCAGGAGAATGATTATGCTGAGCTATATGTGCAAGCTCATGAACAACAACATACCGCACAGCCTCCTCGGGATATGCCATAAGCCGCCAAGAAAAGCAAAGTCCGTTCTTTGCACTGCATGAACCGAACCTGCTTTTTGCCGAGGTTATTTTAACGCTTGTCGGTTTAAGCTCCATTATATCGGAATATTCCCTGACAAGCTGCGGTATTTTTTCCTGTGCCGCCCGCCTCAGCTCCTGCTCCCGTAAATCGATAAGGGAATTAAAATCCGCTTTTTTGCAAGCGGCGGAAAGCTTTTCTGATATCCAGCTTGCGTACTTTGCGACAAATTTATCGATTTCGGCGTTGCTCATACCGTAAGGCGCACGGACAAGCACCGTGCAATCCTTTCTGATTTCAAGTCCGACAGTTTTCCTGTAAGAGCGTTTTACGGTATAATTCAAATTTTTCACCCAAAATACAAACGGTGTTTGCAAAGACGCAAACACCGTCTCTTTATTTTTTTACAGTATAGTCATTAAACTGTTGAAGTTGCGCTCTCTGGTTTTATTTGAAATCGTAAACCAGTCAACAATAGTAAGTATTCCGCAGCAACCGCCTGTAAGCAGCTTTAAAATTCCCATTCCCACATCGCCTAACATAAAGCGGTCGATGCCGAGACCTCCGATGAAAATAGATACAAGCAAAAGAGTTGTCGGGTCCTTAAGGTCGACTGTTGAAATCAAGGAAAATTTGCTTTCATCCATAGCTAATAATTTTTCTTTTATGTACATTATTTTTTCAGCCGGAAAATACTTCTGGTTGGTCATAATATACATATCCACTTTGTTCTGATCCATAATCATACCCCTTTTTTAGATTATGGGTTTATTATACATTATATTATATTAAAAAACAATACATATTTTTAAAAAATAATCCTCAAAAGATACACCGCAAAAGTGCATGCCGAACCTATTATTACTACGGCGTTTTTAATTGCGGGTTTAAACGGAAACAAATCCCTGTGTAAAGCAAAAAGCAATACAAGCAAAAACGGCAGCGCCATGGGGTTAAAGCGCATATATCCGGCTATATCGCCCCTGAAAAGCGAAAGCATAGCCCTTGTCATTCCGCAGGCAGGACAATCAAAATGAAAAAAGTATTTTACGGGACATTTTATCGGCAGTAAAACATAAACCGCAACCCCTAACGCCGCCGCCGAGTGTATATATATGAATTTTTTAAGCGATATACGATTCATTTTTTTACCTTTACGGTAAATTCTCTGCCGCACTTAGGGCATACCGTTTTGTGAGTTCCTATCCTACGGGGCAATTTCAGTATCGCCTTGCAGGACGGACATTTTTTATACACATGGCACTTGTCATTCCGGCGCTGTTCGTGAAGCTCTTTTTTTCTTTTCGCAAAATGCAGCTTATCAACAAACACTTTATTTTCTTTTCTGCGTTTTTCGGTATTTCTTGAAAAAACCCTGAAAAGTGCATATATAACCAAAGCATATATTATCAGTTGTAAAATCAAAGAGCGCAAAAAAACATTAACCGCAGCCAATACAACGGAAAGAACGAAAAAAGCAACGAACAATTCATCCGGGCCGTTTCTGCCGCTCATAAAGCGCATAATTCTGTATCTGAAGTCCATTGGCTTTTCCTCCTTCCTTTGGTTTATATTATATTGCAAAATACGCTTTATTTTGTTAAGAAAAGATAAATAATGTTTATATATTTTATTTTCAATCCGTGTTTACAAATAATATTCCCTTTTCTTTCTTTTGTTATAAATACTGTGAAAAGAGGAATTTTTATGTACAGATGTCATGAATGTAAAAACGAATTTTCGACGCCCGAAACGGCAACCGAAACCCACGGACTACAATTCCCGCCCTACGAAACCTATTCGCTGTGTCCCATATGCAAAAGCACCGATATTGAAGAAATTACATATTTCTGCAAATGCTGCGGCGCACGGCTTAAAGAAAACACGGAGTATTGCTCCGAGCACTGCCGTGCAAGGGGTGAAGCGATGCTTAAAAGAGAGCAAAAAAACAAAGAATTCTTAGAAAACTCGCCGATTTTAAAAACCGTGCGTGCAGCTGACGAATATAACCGAACACACGGCACAAACTTAACCTACGGTCAGTATGCTGCGTTTATAGAGCCTGTTTTAAAAAAGCAAAGGAAAATCAGAAAATGAATAATAAAGAAAAAAAGGACTACCTTTCACTATATATGCTGCAAAATGCAAAAATAAACCGTCTAAATGAAATGTCTGTGTTAAACCCTTGTGAAAAAGACAGATATACGGCGGAAATCGAAAAATCAAAATCGTTAAGACAAGAAATTGAAGAAAAAATCGAGGCGGTGGACGGCGGAGTGCTCTCTGAGCTTTTGTACTGCAAATACATATGCGGAAAACCGCTTATTGAAGTAAGCTATCATATAAATTACAGTCTCCGACAAACCGAAAGACTGCATATAAAGGCGCTGAACAAACTGAAAATTTAATTTTGCTCTTTACAAATACGCAAAAAAATGCTAAACTGTTATAGAACAGATGTTCTTGAGAAGGAGGGATTTTTATGCGTGACAGGGTAATACTTCACTGCGACCTTAACAACTTTTTCGCCTCGGTTTCCCTTTTAAGTAACCCTACGCTTAAAAATCTTCCGGTTGCGGTTTGCGGCGACAAAGAAAACCGTCACGGCATAGTCCTTGCAAAAAACGATATTGCGAAAAAGTTTAATGTTAAAACTGCCGAGGCAATATTCGAGGCAAAGAAAAAATGTCCCGAGCTTGTTATACTTCCGCCATTAATGGACGAATATAAGCGTTATTCAAAGCTCGCCGGTCAAATATACTCAAGGTATACCGATATGATAGAGCCGTTCGGCATAGACGAATGTTGGCTTGATGTTACCGGCAGCACACTTATTTTCGGCAGCGGCGAATCAATCGCAAACAAAATTCGTAACGATATAAAATCTGAGCTTGGAATTACCGTTTCCGTGGGTGTAAGCTTTAATAAAATTTTTGCAAAGCTCGGTTCGGATATGAAAAAACCGGACGCTGTTACCGTAATCCCGAAGGACGGATTTAAGGAAAAAATATGGGGTCTTCCTGTATCGGATATGCTTTTTGCCGGAAAACACACTGCCGAAAAGCTCAAAACCATAGGCGTATGCACCATAGGCGACCTTGCCGTGTGCGATAATGCGCTTCTTAACCGCTTGCTCGGGAAAAACGGCACAGAGCTTAAACGCTACGCTTTAGGCGAGGACACATCACCTGTTGTCAGCAAAACGAAGGATGATAAGCCCAAAAGCATAGGAAGGTCTGTAACAACCGCAAAGGATTTTGTAAGCTTTGATGAGGTTTGGAGCATATTTTTATCGCTCTCACAATCGGTTTCGGACTCCCTGCACCGACACGGTCTTTATGCTTCCGGTGTACAGGTTCATATCCGTACAGCTTCCCTTAAGGTAAAGGAATTCAGCCGTACCTACCCCGACACTACCGACAGCGCATACATTATTGCAAAGCGCGGCGCCGATATTTTAAAAGCAAATTATGATTTTAAGGAGCCGCTCCGTTCGGTCGGAATCCGTGCCGTTTCCCTTAAAAATTGTGAAACCGCAATACAGCAGGATATGTTCGGCGCGGCAAAAAAGCTTGAGGCGCAGGAAAAAATCGAAGATTCAATATATGAGCTGAGAAAGAAGTTCGGGGACTCAAGTATACGCCGTGCGTCTGCTTCAAAATAGAAAACTTTACAAAATCCGTCACTATGTGTTATAATAAAGCGATACTAATTTTAAGGTGACGGTTCATATGGAATATAACGGAAATTATAATTACGAAGAAGACTCAAGAGACCTGTACTCAAGCTCTGGCAAAAAAGTACAGTACGAAGATGTATACTCAAGATCACACCCGGCTCCGGTGCGTCAGCCTGCCGGAAAACAGCCTGTAAAACGCAAAAAAAAGAAAAAGCACACAGGCAGGACCGTACTGTGCGTTGTTGTAATAGTAATTTGCTGTATTATCCTTGCCTTGGGCGGAGCATACGCATATGTATACAAGACAATAGATAAAATTGAGCGTGAACCCCTTGACACTGCGGATTTAGGCATCACAACAGACAATTATTCTTCGGTTAAAAACATCGCCTTTTTAGGAATAGATACAAGGGAGGACAATGATGTAGGCAGGAGCGACGCCATACTCATTCTTACGGTTGACAGCAAAAATAAAAAATTCAAGCTTACCTCGATAGCCCGTGATACATATGTGGAAATAGACGGTCATAAGAACGACAAGCTTACCCATGCATACGCATACGGAAAATCCCAGCTTGCGGTTAAGACTCTTAATAAGAATTTCGGACTTGAGATAACGGATTATGTAGCATTTAATTTTTTCGGTCTTTCAAGAATTATCGATAATATAGGCGGCGTCACAATAGATGTAACCGAAGAAGAACGGGTTGAAATGAACAAGAACATTTTCCCGGAAATGCGTTCTTTAGGCGTAGACTGTCCCGATATTGAAACCGCCGGAACACAGGTGCTTAACGGCGGACAAGCCGTTTGCTATGCAAGGATTCGCCATACGGACAATGATATACAGCGCGGAAACCGTCAAAAGACCGTTCTTATAGCAATGCTCCAAAAAATCAAATCGGAAAATCCGCTTAAGCTTCCCGGCATTGCACAAATGGTAATAAAGCAGTGCAAAACCTCGCTTTCAACCAAGGATATTATGAATATCGGTATTAAGACGGTATTAACCACTCCTAAGTTTGAGCAATTAAGCATTCCGAACGACAACATAGCGTCATCCGGCAAAACAATAGGCGGCGTATGGTACTATGTTTATGACCTTTCCGCCGCCAAAAAAGAAATACACGATTTTATTTTCGAAGAAAACTTTTACTCGCCGGAGGAAGTAGAAAAGCGCCTCGCCGAAAGTTCCTCCGAAAACAGTTAAGGAGCCTGTCGGCTCCCTCAAAAAATCATTCAAATATGTATCTGTAAGCTTTGCTTTGACACATGGAAACATAATCGTCTCCGGAAATTACGATATGATCAAGCAGCTTTACATTAATATGCTCGAGTGCGTTCTTTATATCCTTTGTGACGGCTATATCCGCTTCGCTCGGAACTGCCGTTCCGTTTGGATGATTGTGTGCTATTATTGCACAAACCGCATTTCGGTTTATAACTGTTTCAAGTACCTTTCTTGTGGAAACGTTCACCTCGTTTACATTGCCGGACGCCAATATATCAAACCCGAGCATTCTGCCGTTGCCCGAAAAGCTTGTAACCGAAAACACTTCTTTTTGGTATCCGAAATACATATTCATAAGATAATCGCAGACATCGTCCGCCCTTAAATATCTTCTGCTTTTAGAATTTGTCTCGGTAAGATATATCCGTGCAATCGGAATTATAAGCTTAATAAGCGCTGCGGTATTGGTGCTTATGCCCGGGATTTTAACAAGCTCCTCTGTAGGTGCGTCCAGTATTCCGGATATAGTGCCGAAACGGTTGAGCAAAATATGTGCAAGCTCGTTTGTATCCTTACGGGGTATGCTGTAAAACAGCAGCATTTCCATTATTTTATGCGGCGGTGTGTTCACATCAAATCCGTTTTGCAGAAATTCTTTTTTGACACGCTCTCTGTGACCGTCGTGTATACCTTCCTTTCCCATATTTCCCACTCCTAATCTAACAAAAATATTATAATACCGATTTTCAAGATATTCAAGACATTACAATAATTTTTTTCAGAAAAGAGCAGCTATGAAAACATTTACCGTTACAAAAAACGACGCAGCTTCCCGTCTTGACAAATTCATAACAAAAAACTGCCCGTCACTGCCTTCATCGCTTATGTATAAATATATAAGAACAAAACGAATCAAGGTAAACGGCAAAAGAGCCGAGATAAGCACCAGACTTAATGAGGGTGACACGGTAGACGCCTATATAAACGATGAATTTTTTATTTCAAAAAAGCCTAAGTATGATTTTCTTTCCGCACCGAATAGGCTTGATATAGTGTATGAGGACGAAAATATTTTGCTTGCAGATAAAAAGCAGGGCTTGCTTGTCCACCCGGACAAAAATGAATACAACGATACTCTTATAGCAAGAATACAGCATTATCTTTACGATAAAGGCGAATATCTGCCGGACGCCGAGAACAGCTTTCGCCCTGCGCTTGCAAACCGAATAGACCGCAACACAGGCGGAATAGTGATAGCCGCAAAAAATGCGGAGGCACTGCGGATACTCTGCGATAAAATTAAATATAGAGAAATCTGTAAAAAATATCTTGCTGTCGTTCACGGAACCCCAAAAAAAGCTTCGGATACTCTTGAAGGCTTTTTGGAAAAAAACGAAACCAAAAACAAGGTTTATCTGACCTCTGAAAAAACCGCCGAAAGTCTCACCGTAAAAACACGCTATACGGTAATTGAGAGTAAAAACGGTCTTTCACTGCTTGATATAGACCTGCTTACGGGCCGCACTCATCAAATAAGAGCGCATATGGCGTCAATCGGTCATCCGCTTTTGGGAGACGGCAAGTACGGCAAGCTTGCCGCCGATAAAAAAATGGGATTTAACAAGCAGGCACTTTATTCATACCGCCTTAAGTTCGACTTTAAAACCGATGCCGGAATACTGAATTATCTTAACGGCAAAAGCTTTCATGTCAATACGGTTTGGTTTGCCGACGAGCTTTTCGGAGAAAAATATAAAGAGCTTTTTTAAAAAATCAAGGGCACGCAAAAGCGTGCCCTTGATTTTTGTTTTTTCTCAAAGTCCCTTTGTCTTATCAAATGCCGCCTTTACCGCATCCATTACGGCGCCTTTAAATGCGGCGTTTTCAAGTGTATGAACCCCGGCTACCGTAGCTCCTCCCGGACTGCACACCTCGTCCTTAAGCTGTTCTATGTGCTTATCGCTCTGCATGGCAAGGCTTGCGGCTCCTATGACCGTCTGCAATGCATATTCCTCTGCCTTTGCCCTCGGCAGTCCGCATTCAACACCTGCCACCGCAAGAGCATCGGCAAACATATAAACAAAAGCCGGTCCGCAGCCCGAAAGAGCACAGGCGGCGTCAATAAGCCGTTCCTCTACCCTGTCAACCTTTCCGGCGTTACGCATATAATTACAAAAATCCGTAATTTCATCCATAAACACACCGTCCGATACGGCAAAGGGAACTACTCCCTCACCTATTGAAACCGGCGTATTAGGCATTATTCTTATTATGGGAAAGTCATTCTCAAGCATTTCGCCATAGCTTTCTATTTTTATACCTGCCGCCATAGTAACAAGTACAAAGCGGTCTTTCCTCTGCGCCAGAATGTCCTTTATTTCCTTAAGCATTTCCGCCATCATCTGCGGTTTTACACCTAAAAATATATAGCGGGCGTCCCTTGCTACCGTTTTGTTGTCCGCAGTGCGGCAGTTAAGCTCATCGGCAAGCATAGCAGCCTTAGCAGCAGTTCTGTTTGCAAGAATTATCTCATGACCCGGAAGAACCTTTCGTACCGCCCTTGCTATTGCGGAACCCATATTTCCCGTTCCTATAAATCCTATTTTATATTCAGACATATTCGATTACCTACCTTATCTGACCGTTACCGGAAATAATATACTTATAAGTATTAAGCTCGCAAAGTCCCATCGGTCCTCTTGCATGAAGCTTTTGGGTGGAAATACCCATCTCACACCCGAGTCCGAACTCACCGCCGTCGGTAAATCTTGTGGAAGCATTTACATACACTGCCGCAGAGTCAACCCTTTCGGTGAAATAAGCGGCGGCTTTTTCATCTTCGGTTATTATGCTTTCGCTGTGATGGGTGGAATGTTCTGCGATATGCCTTACCGCCTCCTCCACGCCGTCCACAAGCTTTACTGCCATTATATAATCAAGAAATTCTGTGTCAAAATCGTTTTCTCCTGCCGGAGCGGCGTCTATGATTTTGCACACCTCTGTGTCGCCTTTAAGCTCTACCCTGCCTTTAAAGCAGGCTGAAAGCTTAGGTAAAAATTCATCCGCAATTTTCCTGTCTACAAGGCACACCTCCGCAGCATTGCATACAGAGGGTCTGCTTGTTTTCGCATTATCAATAATTCTTACCGCCATATACGTATCGGCGCACTTATCAACATAAATATGACATATGCCGGTTCCCGTTTCTATGCAAGGTACGGTGGCATTTTCAACACAAGCCTTAATAAGTCCCTTTCCGCCCCTCGGTATGAGAAGGTCTACATATCCCGTGGCGGTCATAAGCTCGTTTGCGCTCGCTCTTGAGGTGTCTTCAACAAGATTTATGTAATCTTCACTTAAATTTGCCTTTTTAAGTCCGCTTTTAAGTGCGGCAACCACAGCTTTTGCACTGCAAAATGCTTCCTTACCGCTCCTCAGTACGGCTATATTTCCGCTTTTAAAGCATAAAACCGCTGCGTCGGAGGTGACATTCGGGCGGCTCTCGTATATAATGGCGACTACACCGAGCGGAACCGAAACCTTTTTAATATCAAGACCGTTTTCACATTTTGTTTCGCTTAAAACCCTGCCTACCGGATCCGTAAGCTGAGCCACTGCACGCATTCCGTCCGCCATTGCGGATATGCGGTCTTTATTAAGCTTTAAGCGGTCTATCATAACATCGCTGATTTTTCCTCTTGCATTTTCAACATCAGACTTATTAGCGGCAAGTATGCTGTCGGCAGCGCTTTCAAGTGCGTCCGCCATAAGCATAATTGCACTGTTCTTTGTATCCGTATCAAGGGGTGCGGAAGAAGAATACAATTCTTTTGCCTTTTTAAGTATTTCGGCTGTTGTCATTATTTATCGCCGACCTTCCTTGCCAAAAATTTGGTTCCTACCTTCTTACCCGAAATTATATCATAAAGAACGACAGGCTCCTTGCCGTTGGCTATTACCATATCTATTCCGGCGGCGGTGGCAATTTTTGCGGCATTGACTTTTGTCGCCATTCCGCCGGTGCCGAGCTTACTGCCGGCGCCGCCCGTCATACTTTCTATTTCCGGCGTTATTTCTTCAACGGTATCAAGCAATACCGCATTTTTATCCTTGTGAGGATCGGCGGTAAAAAGACCGTCTATATCCGAAAGGAGTATAAGTAAATCCGCATTTATGGATTTTGCGACTATTGCGCCTAAGGTGTCATTATCGCCGATTACTATTTCGTCGGTTGCAACCGAGTCGTTTTCGTTTATAATAGGTATTGCACCCAGCTCCAAAAGCCTTAACATCGTGTTTTCAAAGTTACTGCGGCGTTCCTTATGGTCTACATCCTCACCGGTAATAAGAATTTGAGCCACTGTGTGGTTATATTCCGAGAAAAGCTTGTCGTATGTATACATAAGCTCGCATTGGCCAACCGCCGCCGCCGCCTGTTTTGTTCTTATATCCTTCGGTTTTTCGTTTAAAAACAGCTTTCCAGCACCCATTCCGATAGCGCCCGACGATACAATAATAATTTCATGTCCGGCATTTTTAAGGTCGCTCATCACCTTGCAGAGCTCCTCAACCCTTTTGATATTCAAAAGTCCCGTAGGGTGTGCAAGCGTAGAAGTTCCGAGTTTTATTACAATTCGCATTTTCTGTTCTCCGTTAACTTTTTATTGTGTACATTATACTCCATTAATTCCGCAATTTCCACTGTAAAATAAAATTTTTGAAAAAACTATTGATTTCACCGCTTTAAAGTGATATATTATTAACATAAAATCAAAGGGGAGAAATAAAGTGAAATTGAAGAAAATAATTTCTGTTATTACGGCATTAAGCATAACCGCCGCTCTTTGCATATCGCTTTCAGGCTGCGGCGAGAAAAAGACAAATTATAAAGTCGGCATTTGCCAGCTTGTTCAGCATGATGCGCTTGACGCCGCTACAAAGGGCTTTAAGGACGCACTTACCGAAAAGCTCGGCGACAAGGTCACATTTGACGAGCAAAACGCCGCAGGCGAACCTGCAACCTGCACCACAATAGTAAATCAGTTTGTATCAAGCAAGGTTGACCTTATATTTGCAAACGCAACAGGCGCTTTGCAGGCAGCCGTTTCCGCTACTGACAGTATTCCGATAGTGGGAACTTCAATAACCGATTACGCCACTGCGCTTGAAATGTCGGATTGGAACGGTAAGACCGGCATAAATGTTACCGGCACTTCGGATTTAGCACCGCTTGAGGATCAGGCCAAAATGATAAAGGAGCTTATACCTAATGTAAAAACAGTAGGTATCCTTTATTGTTCTGGTGAAGCAAACTCCAAATATCAGGCAACAGAGGTTGCAAAGTACCTTAAGGAAATGGGAATTGAAAGCAGGGAATTTACCAGTGCCGATTCAAACGACTTAGCACAGGTTGTTACCTCTGCCTGCGCCGCAGTAGACGCAATTTATATTCCTACCGACAATACAATGGCTTCAAGCACCGAAATAATCAACAACATTGCCGAACCGGCAAAAGTCCCGATTATAGCCGGTGAAGAGGGTATATGCAAAGGCTGCGGTATAGCCACTCTTTCAATCGATTATTACAGCTTAGGTAAAAAAGCCGGTGAAATGGCTTACGATATTCTTGTAAACGGCAAGGATCCGGCAGATATGGAAATCGGATTTGCTTCAGACCTTACAAAGAAATATGTTAAAACCCGCTGTGAGGCGCTTGGAATAACCGTTCCGAGCGACTATGAGGAAATTCAATAATTTTTAAAAAAATGCAGAGCGATAGGGCGTATACTACCCTATCGCTTATTGCGGTTTTGAAAGGAAAAAACAATGCTATCATTTATAAGCTCTCTCCCCGGCGCCATAGCACAGGGCGCAATTTGGGGCATTATGGCGGTAGGCGTCTACATAACCTTCAAGATTCTTGACCTTGCAGACCTTACGGTGGACGGCTCATTCGGCACCGGCGGCGCCGTACTTGTGGTATGTACGGCAGGCGGTATGAATATATGGCTTGCAATGCTGGCGGCGCTTGTTGCAGGATGTCTTGCCGGTCTTGTAACCGGAGTTCTGCATACAAAATTCGGTATACCGGCAATACTTGCGGGTATACTTACGCAAATTGCACTTTACTCGGTAAACCTGCGGATTATGAGCGGAAAAGCAAATCTCCCCCTCTCCGTAATGAAATATAAGGATATTCTTCTTGTAACTCTCCGTAACATAAATAAATCATTAGTTGTCTGCGCTTTATTCGTGTCGGTGATTATCGCCGTTCTTTACTGGTTCTTCGGCACGGAGCTCGGTCATTCGCTCAGAGCTACCGGCTGCAACCCCTCAATGGCACGGGCAAACGGAATTAATACTTCAACCAATAAAATCATCGGATTTGTCATCTCAAACGGACTTGTTGCGCTGTCGGGCGGTTTGCTTGCACAGTATCAGGGCTTTGCCGATGTAAATATGGGCAGAGGCTCAATAGTAATCGGTCTTGCCGCAATAATAATCGGCGATGTTGTATTCGGAAAGTTATTTAAGAACTTCGCATTAAAGCTATTAGGTGCGGTTTTCGGCGGGATAATATACTATATTGTAATTTCCTTTGTGCTGTGGCTCGGTCTTCCGGCAAACGACCTTAAAATGCTTACCGCCGCAGTGGTTGCCCTCTTCCTCGGTATTCCATACTGGAAAAGCAAAATAGCCGAAAAAAGCATTAAACAAATCCCCGGAGGTAAAACAAATGCTTGAAATTAAAGATGTGCATAAAACCTTCAATCCCGGAACTATAAATGAAAAAAAAGCCCTTAACGGACTTAATTTAACACTTAACGACGGTGATTTTGTTACTGTCATAGGCGGCAACGGGGCCGGAAAATCCACTATGCTTAATATGATAGCCGGCGTTTACCCTGTGGACAGCGGTTCTATAATAATAGACGGCGTTAATGTGACCAAGCTTCCCGAGCATAAGCGTGCAAAGTATTTGGGCCGTGTATTTCAAGACCCTATGATGGGAACCGCCGCAGATATGTGGATAGAGGAAAATATGGCATTGGCATCAAGACGGGGACAGGTAAGAGGTCTTAAATGGGCGATAAACAATAAAGAGCGTGAACAGTTTAAGACAATGCTTTCAGAGCTTGATTTGGGACTTGAAAACCGTCTTTCGGCAAAGGTCGGCTTGCTTTCGGGCGGTCAGCGCCAGGCACTGACGCTTTTAATGGCTGTTATGAAAAAGCCTAAGCTTTTACTTCTTGACGAACACACCGCAGCACTTGACCCGAAAACCGCCGCAAAGGTGCTTGAGCTTTCAAACAAATTTATATCCGAAGAACACCTTACTGCAATGATGATAACCCACAATATGAAGGACGCCATAGCCTACGGCAACCGTCTTATTATGATGAACAACGGTCAAATCATCCTTGATGTATCAGGAGAAGAAAAGAAAAAGCTCACGGTTGAGTATTTGCTTGACGCCTTTACTAAATTAAGCGGTGCAGAATTTGCAAACGACAGAGCGTTATTAAACTGATTAAACTGATTAAACTAAAAAATAAGCTTCGGCAAATCGCCGAAGCTTATTTTTTATTCATTGAAAAAGCGTTTGATTTTATCGGTAAAGCTCTTGCGGGCTTTGTAGTTCTTTTCTCCCGTAAGCGCTTCAAATTCCTTAAGCTTATCCTTTTGCGCCTTGGTAAGCTCCTTCGGAACCTCAACCACTACCTTTACATATTGGTCGCCCCTGCCGGAGTAATTGAGCCTTTGTATGCCCTTTCCTCTGAGCTTAAATTCATCGCCCGGCTGCGTTCCTTCGTGTATGTTAAGCTTGACCTTACCGTCAAGCGTGGGAACGATAACCTCGTCTCCGAGTGCCGCCTGTGTAAAGGTTATCGGAATCTGGCAGTAAACATCGTAGCCCTCCCTCTCAAATATCGGGTGTGGGCGTACATTTACATTAATGCGAAGATCGCCCGACGGTCCGCCGTTTGCTCCTGCGTCGCCGCCGCCTCTTACATTAATCACCTGTCCGTCGTCAATACCTGCCGGTATGTCTACGGTTTGCTCAACCGTATGTCTTATTCTTCCCTTGCCGGCACAGGTATGGCACGGTTTATCGATTATTTTACCGGAGCCGTGGCAGTTATCACAGACCTTTTGTGTCTGCATTACGCCAAACGGTGTGCGCTGTGTAGTCGATACCTGACCTGTTCCGTGACAAACCGGACAGGTTTTTGGTGTTGAGCCTTTTTCTGCGCCGCTGCCGCCGCATTCTTTACAATTTTCGATTTTTGTAACCTTTACGGTCTTACGACAACCCTTTGCCGCCTCTTCAAACGAAAGGTTAACAGAAGCGGCAGTATCGTTGCCTCTTCTCGGAGCATTCGGGTTTGATCTTCTGGCTCCGCCGCCGAAGCCGCCGCCGAAGAACGAGCTGAATATATCGCCCAAATCCCCGAAATCTCCCGTAAATCCGCCGCCGTATGCTCCGCCTGCGCCGCCTGCACCGAAATTAGGATCAACGCCGGCATGGCCGAACTGATCATACCTTGCACGCTTTTCTTTATCCGACAGAACCTCGTAAGCCTCATTAACCTCTTTAAACTTCTGTTCGGCTTCCTTGTTTCCGGGGTTTAGATCGGGATGATATTTTTTTGCCATTTTACGGTAAGCTTTTTTCAGTTCGTCATCCGATACCGATTTATCAACACCGAGAACCTCGTAATAATCTCTTTTTTCTTCAGCCAAAGTAATTTCTCCTACAAGTTTAATATGTTAAATCAATCCGGTTTTTACGCCGGATTGATTTTAAGAAATACCGAATTACTTTTTGTCTCCGTCTTCAACATCGGTGTAATCAGCTTCATATACATTGGAATCGTTTCCGCCGTCCTGAGCCGCACCCTGTGCTCCGGCATTTTCCGCTCCCTGCGGATTAGCAGCCTTATAAACCTTTTCGCTTACTGCGAAGAGCTCCTTTTGCAGTTCTTCCTGTTTAGCCTTTATAGCGTCGGTATCCTCGCCCTTGAGAGCTTCCTTGAGTGCCTCTTTTGCAGTCTCTATCTTTGATTTTTCATCTTCAGACAGCTTATCGCCGAATTCGCTGACTGTCTTTTCGGTCTGATAAATCATCTGATCGGCATTGTTGCGAATATCAACCGACTCACGGCGCTTTTTATCCTCTGCGGCATACTGCTCGGCCTCCTTAACGGCCTTATCAATATCCTCTTTAGACATATTGGTGTTTGAGGTAATTGTGATATTGTTCTCCTTGCCCGTGCCTAAGTCCTTAGCGGAAACATGAACTATACCGTTTGCATCTATATCAAAAGTAACTTCAATCTGGGGGATTCCACGGGGAGCCGGAGCTATACCGTCAAGATGGAATACACCGAGGGTCTTGTTATCCTTTGCAAATTCACGCTCGCCCTGCAAAACATGAACCTCAACCGAGGTCTGACCGTCCGCAGCCGTTGAGAATATCTGGCTCTTTTTAGCCGGAATGGTGGTGTTACGGTCGATTACCTTTGTGGAAACGCCGCCCATGGTTTCAATACCAAGTGACAACGGTGTAACATCAAGAAGAAGAAGACCTTTAACATCGCCGCCCAAAACGCCTGCCTGTAAAGCGGCGCCTATTGCAACACATTCATCGGGGTTAATTCCCTTAAACGGCTCTTTACCCATAAAGTTCTTTATAGCTTCCTGTACAGCCGGAATTCTTGAAGAACCGCCGACCATAAGAACCTTATTTATCTCGCCCTTATCAAGACCTGAATCCGAAAGTGCCTGACGGACAGGTCCCATTGTTGCGTCTACCAAATCTGCGGTAAGCTCATTGAATTTAGCCCTTGTAAGGGTGGTTTCAAAGTGCTTAGGACCTGTTTGGTCCGCTGTTATAAACGGAAGATTGATATCAGCGGTAGTCATACCCGAAAGGTCGATTTTTGCTTTTTCGGCAGCCTCTTTAATACGCTGCATAGCCATCTTGTCGCCCGAAAGGTCAATTCCCTGTTCAGCCTTAAAGGTGTTTACGATATAATCCATAATCCGTTTATCGAAGTCGTCGCCGCCGAGTCTGTTATTACCGGCAGTAGCAAGAACCTCCTGAACGCCGTCGCCCATTTCAATTATGGAAACATCGAAGGTACCGCCGCCGAGGTCATATACCATAACCTTCTGGTCGTCTTCCTTATCAATGCTGTATGCAAGAGCAGCAGCAGTAGGTTCGTTTATAATACGCTTAACCTCAAGACCGGCAATCTTGCCTGCGTCCTTGGTTGCCTGGCGCTGAGCGTCTGTAAAGTAAGCAGGAACTGTAATAACAGCCTCTGAAACGGTCTGACCGAGATAAGCCTCGGCGTCTGCTTTTAATTTCTGCAATATAATTGCGGAAATTTCCTGAGGAGTATACTTTTTACCGTCTATTTCAACTGTGTGAGATGTACCCATTTCCCTCTTTATAGAGCTTATAGTGCGATCCGGATTGGTGATGGCCTGACGCTTTGCAACCTGACCTACCATTCTTTCACCGGTTTTTGAAAACGCAACTACCGAAGGTGTAGTTCTTGAACCCTCTGCATTTGCAATAACAACCGGCTCGCCGCCTTCCATTACCGCAACGCAAGAATTTGTTGTACCTAAGTCAATACCTATGATTTTTCCCATGATTTATTCCTCCAAAATTAAATATTGTGTTTTGATTTTAATTTGCTACCTTAACCATTGCCGGTCTTATAACCGTATCTCCGGTTTTATAGCCTTTTTGCAAAACCTCGGCAATTACGCTTTCGCCTAACTCTTCATCTTCGACGTGCATTACCGCCTCATGAAGCGTCGGATCAAATGCATCTCCCGGTTTTGCTATCTCGTCAATCTGAAGCTTCTCTGACAAAGCCTCAAACTGCTTGATTATCATTTCAATGCCCTTTAAATAATCGGGGCTTTCCCTGTCGGCCGCAGCCGCTCTTTCTATATTATCGATTATCGGCAAAAGCTGTTTTATTATTCCTGCCCTTGCATATTCCGCTATACTTGCCTTTTCTCGCTCTGTTCGCTTTTTGTAATTGTCAAACTCGGCGGCTGTACGAAGAAGAATATCATTTTTCTTTTCCAGCTCCGTTTTAAGCTTTTCTGTCTCAGATTCCTTTTTTGATTTTTTTTCTTTTTTAGGAGCTTCCTTTTCCGATTTTTCTTCCTTTTTCGTTGTTTCCTGTTCGGGTTGTGCCGGCTCGGCCGTTTCTTCTTTTTTAATTTCTTCTGCCACTTGTTATTCCTCCATATCCTTTTGCGCTTCCGTTATCAGTTCGGTAAGCTTCAGTGCAGTGTATTCAACGCTTGGGATTATTTGATCATAAGACATTCTGTTCGGACCGATAACCCCCACAACGCCTTTATATTTATCATTGCCGCCGTATTTTGCGGCAACTATGGCGTCGGAATCAAGCTCTGAAAAACCTGTATCGTTTCCGAATATTACGCCTACCCTGCCGTCTATTCCGCTTAAAAGCGATAACATCGGTTCCCTGAGATTTACAAGTGAAATTATCCTTTTTACTGCGGCGTCATTATTAAATATATTGTGCAATGCCGCCTCGCCCGATAAATTAACGCTTGAGGCTTCCAAGCCCTGTGTCATTTCAAACACTGCCGAAAACAGCGGCATCAAAGTTAAAGCGTCAATTCCGGCATAGGCAACCAGCCCCTGCATATAGCTTTTGGTAAGCTCGCTTAACTTTTTACCTGCGATTTTCCGCTCGGCTACTTCCGTAAACCGCTTTAAAAGGTCGGGATTGCTTACTATATCGGTTCTGATAATTCGGCTTCTGGTTCTTCCGTCTGCCGTAATCAGAACTATCATAACGGTTTTTTTGCCAATCGGTAAAAGCTCAATCCGCTTAACCTTAGGACCTGTTTCAATGCTGAAGCAGGTCACGGCAGGAAGTCCGGTAAGGTCGGACAAAAGCTTGCCGGCAATTTCGGGTAATTTTTCCGGCGTCGCATGAACATCCGAAAATCCGTTATCAATAAAGCTTTTACTGCTCTCCGACAGCTTTTCGGGCGTCATAAGTGTATCTACATATATTTTAAATCCGTCGCTTGTCGGAATTCTTCCGGCTGAGGTATGAGGCTGAGCCAAAAGTCCCAGCTCGCACAGCTCGCTCATTTCATTCCTAAGCGTTGCGGAAGACGGTGAATTTTTAAGAATGGCGTTAAGTGCCTTTGAACCCACCGGTTCACCCGTCTTTATATATGTTTTGGTAACTGCAGCCAAAACGGCTTGTTTTCTGGGCGACAGCTCCATTAACAATACACTCCTTAGCAATCCTTCAGATGTTAGCACTCTTTGTTCTCGAGTGCTAACGATTATTATTATATCCTCTGTTTGCAATTTGTCAAGGCTTTTTTGAAAAATATTTTGACTTTTCCTGACCTTTTACAAATTGTTCATATTTCCGCACCGTTTTCAGCAAAAAAATCGCTTTTTGAAAAAAACTATTGACAAAACACACCTTTTAGTGTGATAATATTAAAGGTTATAAGGGTGTATTGTACCCTTTCCTATTATTTTTATTGGTGGTACTAATGCGAATCATTACCGGTTCAGCCAGAGGAGTACGCCTTTCAGCACCGGTAGGACGGGAGGTACGCCCTACCCCGGAGCGTGTAAAGGAAGGAATCTTCAGTGCTTTACAGTTTGATATTGAGGGAAGACGGGTGCTTGACCTGTTCGCAGGTTCGGGCCAACTCGGACTGGAGGCTTTAAGCAGAGGCGCCGAAAGTGCGGTTTTTGTTGACGCTTCGGACTCTTCGCTTGAGTTTGTAAAAAAGAATATCGAAAGCGCCGGACTTAGTGCAAAGGCCCGTATCGTCCGCTCGGACTATGCCTCTTTTGCCGCTTCAAGCCGTGATGTATTTGATATTGTGTTCCTTGACCCTCCTTATTCTGCCGGTCTTTTGAAGCCCGCCGTAAAAGCGGTTTTACCGCTTATGAGCGACCACGGTATGATTGTCTGCGAGCATCCGCCGGAGGTTAAGCTTGATGAGTCGGCAGGCGGATTTAAAATAAGCCGCACCTACCGCTACGGCAAGGTTTTAGTAACCGTCTACCGAAAAGGGGAAGATAAATGAACGAGCGCATAGCAATCTGCCCGGGCAGCTTTGACCCCGTAACATTCGGTCATTTGGATATTATAACCCGTGCGGCAAATATGTTTGATAAACTGATTGTGGTTGTTGCTTCAAACGGCGCAAAGCACTGCTCCTTCACACCAAAGGAGCGGGTGGATATGATAAAAAAATGTATTCCGACGCTTAATAATGTCACGGTGGAGCATTACGACGGTCTTCTTGCCGATTATGCCGCAAGTAAAAACGCCACCGCTATAATTAAAGGACTCAGAGCGATGTCGGACTTTGAATACGAATTTCAGATGGCGCTTACAAACAAAAAGCTCAACCCGAATGTTGAAACGCTTTTCCTTACAACCGCAAGCAGTAATATGTATTTAAGCTCAAGTATGGTTAAACAGATAGCCAGTATGGGCGGAGATATTTCAAGCTTTGTACCCGACGCCATAAAGGCGGATATAATTAAAAGAATTTGTTCTAAAAAACAGTAAATATTTACGGAGGAATTTAAAATGACACTTGACGAATTACTTGAACAGTTTGACGAGGTTTTAGACAGCGGTATTAAAATTCCCGGCAGAAAAACCGTAGTTGATATTGAAAAGCTCCGTGCCGTAGTTGACGATATCCGTCTTAATATTCCGGCGGAAATCAAACAGGCAAAGGGCATAGTTGCAGACCGTGCGGATATAATTACAAACGCAAAGCGTGAAGCAGACGGAATCATCCGCAGTGCCGAGGAGCGTGCAAAGGCTATGACCGCACAGGAAGAAATTGTTAAATTAGCTCAGCAAAAAGCTGCCGAGATAATCGCAACCTCACAGCAGAAGAGCCGTGAAATGCGTAAAGCGGCGCAGGATTTTGTTGACGATATTATGCGCCGTGCAGACGAGGGACTTACCGCCAACTTAGGCGAGGTAAGAAAGACCCGTGCCGCATTAAAGCAACAAATTCCTTCGGTTAAGGAATAATTTTAAAAACTGATTATAAACCTAAAAAAAGCTATTTTAAAGGCATAGACGGAGACGGCGGTTTTAAATGCGTTTTTAAGCGATTCGGGGACGGTGCAAGCCCGATAAACGCCAAAAACCGGAATCACTCCCGAGCCGACGGCTGAAATTTATTAAGCCGCTCCGGTTTCCCCCGTTAAAGGGAACGCAGATGTTTGTCTGCCGTAATAGGTGGTTTGAAGATTTACAAGCTTCGTCCTATTATGGACGGAGCTTTTTATTTTGAAAGGAGCAAACTGAAGATGTACAAAAATATATCTCCTAATCTGAATTTTGTAGATGAGGAAAAAAAGGTTGAAAAATTTTGGGAAGACGAAAAGATATTTGAAAAAAGTATAGATTCAAAAGCAAAGGGCGAGCCGTATGTTTTTTATGACGGGCCTCCGACCGCAAACGGCAAACCGCATATAGGCCATGTATTAACCCGTGTAATAAAGGATATGATTCCCCGTTACCGCACAATGAAGGGCTATATGGTTCCCCGTAAGGCAGGATGGGATACGCACGGCTTGCCGGTTGAGCTTGAGGTTGAAAAGCTTTTGGGATTAGACGGCAAAGAACAAATTGAAAAATACGGACTTGAGCCGTTTATCGAGCATTGTAAAGAGAGCGTCTGGAAATACAAAGGTATGTGGGAGGATTTCTCAAAAACCGTAGGATTTTGGGCGGATATGGATAACCCGTATGTTACCTATGACAATAATTTTATAGAGTCGGAATGGTGGGCGCTCAAAAAGATTTACGAAAAGGGACTTTTGTATAAGGGCTTTAAAATAGTTCCCTACTGCCCCCGTTGCGGAACTCCGCTTTCCTCTCACGAGGTGGCTCAGGGGTATAAAAATGTTAAGGAGCGCAGTGCGGTTGTCCGCTTTAAGGTTGTAGGCGAAGACGCTTACTTCCTTGCATGGACCACTACTCCGTGGACCTTACCCTCCAATGTTGCGCTTTGCGTAAACCCGGATGAGACCTACTGCAAGGTAAAAGCGGCGGACGGATATACCTACTATATGGCAAAAGCCCTGCTTGACAAGGTGCTCGGCAAGCTTGCGACAGAGGACGCTCCTGCATACGAGATTGTAGAGGAATATAAGGGCAGCGAGCTTGAATATAAAGAATATGAGCCGCTTTTTGATTGCGTAAAGCCGGTTTGTGAAAAGCAGAATAAAAAGGGGCACTATATCACCTGCGACAGCTATGTTACCATGACCGACGGTACAGGTATAGTTCATATAGCACCCGCTTTCGGTGAGGATGACGCAAAGGTTGGCCGTCGCTATGATTTGCCCTTTGTTCAGTTTGTTGACGGTAAAGGAAATCTTACCGAGGAAACACCCTATGCCGGCATATTCGTTAAAAAAGGCCGACCCGATGGTTCTTAAAGACCTTGACGAAAAGGGACTTCTTTTTGACGCACCCAAGTTCGAGCACGATTACCCCTATTGCTGGCGCTGTGATACTCCGCTTATCTACTATGCCCGTGAATCCTGGTTTATTAAAATGACCGATGTTCGTGAAGATCTTATTCGGAACAACGATACTATTAACTGGATACCGGAAAGCATAGGTAAAGGCCGTTTCGGCGACTGGCTTAAAAATGTTCAGGACTGGGGAATTTCCCGTAACCGTTATTGGGGTACTCCGCTTAATATTTGGCAGTGCGAGTGCGGTCATATGCACTCTGTCGGCAGTATTGAAGAATTAAAATCAATGTCCGACAACTGCCCGGATGATATTGAACTGCACCGTCCTTATATCGACGCAGTTACAATAAAATGCCCGCACTGCGGCAAGCAGATGCACAGGGTACCTGAGGTTATAGACTGCTGGTTTGACTCCGGCTCAATGCCGTTCGCACAGCACCACTATCCGTTTGAAAATAAGGAATTGTTCGAGTCGCAGTTCCCTGCGGACTTTATTTCGGAAGCGGTTGACCAAACAAGAGGCTGGTTCTATTCCCTCCTTGCAATTTCAACCCTTATTTTCAATAAGGCGCCGTACAAAAATGTTATCGTATTAGGCCATGTTCAGGATGAAAACGGTCAAAAAATGAGTAAATCAAAGGGCAACGCCGTTGACCCGTTCGAGGCTCTTGAAAAATTCGGTGCGGACGCTATCCGCTGGTATTTCTACACCAATTCCGCCCCCTGGCTTCCTAACCGCTTCCACGATAAGGCTGTTACGGAAGGTCAGCGCAAATTTATGGGTACGCTTTGGAATACCTATGCATTTTATGTTCTTTATGCAAATATAGACGAATTTGACCCGACAAAATATTCACTCAAGGACTGCAAGCTGACGGTTATGGACAAATGGCTTTTATCCAAGCTTAATTCCATGGTGCAGTCGGTTGACGATAACCTTGCAAACTACCGCATACCTGAGGCTGCAAGGGCGCTCCAGGAGTTTGTTGACGATATGAGCAACTGGTATGTTCGCAGAGGCAGGGAAAGATATTGGGTACAGGGTCTGCCCGAAGATAAAATTGCAGCCTATATGACCCTTTATACCGCTCTTGTAACAACTGCAAAGGCTGCCGCTCCGATGATTCCGTTTATGACCGAGAGCATTTACCAGAACCTTGTCAGAAGCGTTGACAAATCCGCTCCCGAAAGCATACACCTTTGCGACTTCCCCACTGTTGACAGCAGTGCAATAGACAAGTCGCTTGAAGACAATATGGATAAGGTGCTTGAAATAGTGGTTCTCGGAAGAGCCGCAAGAAACGGCTCCTCACTTAAGAACAGGCAGCCGCTCGGCACTATGTATGTTAAGCTTGACGGAACTCTTGATAGCTATTATACTGATATTATCCGTGATGAGCTTAATATCAAAAAGGTGACATTTACAGATAAGGTTGACGATTTTGTTTCCTATCGCTTTAAGCCGCAGCTTAAAACCGTAGGTCCGAAATTCGGAAAGCAGTTAAATGAAATCCGTACCGCTCTTTCTGAGATTGACGGCAACAAAGCTAAAAAGCAATTAGATTCAGACGGCTCAATAACCTTAGAGCTTCCGTCCGGAAAAGTAGTCCTGCAGACAGAAGATCTGCTTGTTGATGCCGAACAGAGAGACGGCTTCTATACCGTAAGCGACAGAGGAATAACCGTTGCAATAGACACTACGCTTACAAAGGAACTGATTGAGGAAGGCTTTGTCCGTGAGCTTATCAGCAAAATTCAGACCATGCGTAAGGAAGCCGGATTTAATGTCACAGACCACATATCGGTTAAAATAAACGGCAGTGAAAAGGTTGTCGGCATTGCTCTTATGAAAAAAGAAGATATAGCCGGCGACACACTTGCAGATTCCTTAACCTCCGACACACCTGACGGATATGTTAAGGATTGGGATATTAACGGCGAAAAGGTTGCTATTGGTGTTAAAAAGGTATAAACCGAAAGGAGTATTCCGCAATGGATGACAATTTTTACACTGACCAAGGCTTTGAGGATATAAGTTCCTCCTCTATTCCGCACACAAAAAGCAGTATTAAGGCAGTAACGCAAAATTACGGAAACGGC
>JAFOYI010000083.1 GCA_017391425.1 Clostridia bacterium
CTTGGTAGATTCTGCTGAATTGGCAGCAAATACTACCGGTTCTACCGTAGGCGGTTTAGTAGGAAATACAGCCGGTAATGTAATATCGATTACAAATTGCGGATTTTCCGGTACTCTTAAAAAAGCAGGCGCTGAAACTTACGCAGGCGGTATTGTTGCCGATACAGGTACAGGAACGGCTAATGCTACGATAAGCAATTCTTACAGTATAGGCGCATTCCCTGTTGAAGCTCCTAACGCTACAAATATTCAGGGATATAAATGCCAGAAATTGTATTCTGATAAAACTTCCGATTGTATAAAAGGATATACTTCATATCCTGATTGGCTTAAACCCAATGTTACGGATTATGCAACCGTTCTTTCGGCGGATGAGATGAGAGGTGCCAATGCAAAGGTTAAAATGACCGGCTTTGACTTCTACACCGCCTGGCAGGCTGTGGAAAACGGCTATCCCGTACCCCGTACGACCGATTGTGCAAACTATACCGGCGCGGGTACAAAGGAAAATCCGTATGTAATTTCAACCGACGCTCAGCTTTATGCGCTTGTAAATGATGCCGATACATCCGGCAAGTATTATGAGCTTGCAAACGATATAGTTCTTAACTCTACAGGTACTGAGGGTTGGTACAACACCGCTTCACAGTGGGTAACGGCTGGCGATTATACCACAACCGTATTCAGAGGTAATCTTAACGGTAACAACCATACAGTAAGCGGATTGTATGTAAACACATCAGGCGATGCAAATAAATATGCGGGTCTTTTCCCGGTAATCGGCGCAGGCGCCGTAATCTTTAACCTCACGGTTAAGGACACTTATCTTTACGGTACAAATAACTCAGGTGAATACTATTTCGGTGTTATTGCCGGTTCGGTTAACTTGAGTAAATCAGACGCTGCCGATGCTTCGGATCTTATGAAGTGGCCGACAATAGTTGCTTGCGGTGTTAATAATGCAACAGTTAATGCGCGTTTTGTCGGCGGAATATTAGGCGGAGTTGACGGTAAAGCAAGAATTGAGTCAAGCTATTCCGCAAACCTCACTCTTTTGAATGACGCTTACACCGGAACAAGTCCCAATAAGTCAATGAACGGAATAATAGGAAAGAGCTACATTGCTTCTACCTTCTTCGTTAAAAACTGCTATACAACATATTCGAGCCCCTATGCAAGCGACGGTTCTGTCGTTCAAAGCAATGTTATTTCAGGCGTTAAAGTTGCTACAAACGGAACCACATCTGTTCCGTCAGGACTTTTTGGCGGAACCTTTAAGGAAGTACAAAACAGCGTTCCCGTACCGAACACTGCGGTTAAATTCATAAAAGTAGACACTGTAAATAATACAGACTCTCTCACAGCAATAAGAAACTATCTCTTAGGCGACAGAAATATCTATATCGTAGATGTAAACAACGATGTTACATTTGATATTTGTGACCTCGTTTATGCAGCATTAGGCGAATAATTTTTGCTTTCCCCCTTGATAGTGTATACGGGCGGATTTATCCGTCCGTATGCACAGTGTTCAATAATAAAACTATGCGTCGCCTGCATAAGTCCGCAAATTTATTGCGGCTTTATGCAAGCGGCGCAGCGAAAGGATATAAATTTATGAAACAGGATATACGGAATCGTATCAGTCATATAGTTACATATATTTTGGTTATTTCCATAATTGCGTCTGCGGTAGTATGCAACTTCACCGTAAACAATATATCTGCTTTTGCTGCTGCGGAAATCTGGGACGGTAAATCTGCCGATTTTACCGAAGGCAGCGGAACAGAAGCTGATCCGTATAAGATCTCTAACGGCGGACAGCTGTATAATATGGCTAAGAGCGAAGGTAAGGACAGCTCGGGCAAAGCCCTTTATTATGAAATCACATCTGACATTTACCTTAATGATGTGAATTCGGGCAGCTATACCAACGACTGGGTAATAAAACTTTACTCAAACGACGCCTACCGCTTTATAGGCAATGTTGACGGTAACTGCCACACTGTTTACGGCTTATACTCAAATAACAAATGGAAAAGCCGTATTGCGCTTTTCCCGTATCTCGGAGCAAATGCCGCTGTTAAAAACATCCGTCTGTCAAATGCAAAGCTTACTACAACGGTTGACGGCAAGGTTTATATAGGCGGAATTGCCGCTCAGGTAATGGGTGCTAATGTAACCGTTTCGGGTTGCTCTTTGGAGTCTTCTGAAATCACGGCATTAGCTGCTAATTCGGTGATAGGCGGAATAATAGCCTCTGCCGAAGGCAATGCACCTGTAGTAAATAACTGTGCATTTATAGGAACTCTTAATAAAGCGGGCACGGCGGTAACGGCAGGCGGTATAGTCGGTCTTGCTTACAGCAATAACGCAAAGGTACGCAACTGTTACAGCGTTGGCTCGTTCCCTGTGTATGCGGATAATGCAACCAATATCCAAAAGTATACTTGCGAAAATCTTTATACAAATATAAGTGCAGAAAACAGCGACATTAAAACAAAGATTGCGGAATATTCGACAGTAGCAAGCCTTAAAGCAAGGGTTGACGGCTATGCAACCGTTCTTACTACCGAGCAGATGACCGGCGAAAATGCAAGAACGCATATGGTCGGATTTGATTTCGATAATATTTGGGAAGTAACCGCTTCTTATCCAACTTTAAGAGCTGTTGTAAAGAACCCCAATGCGTGGGACGGTAAATCTGCCGATTTCACCGAAGGCAGCGGAACAAAAGAAGATCCGTATAAGATCTCTAACGGCGGTCAGCTGTTTAAAATGATGACAAGCCAGGGTAAGGACGCCGACGGCAACGGACTTTACTATGAAATCACAGATGATATAGACCTCGGCGGAGTGTCCGGCGGTCACAACTGGAAAATTAAAAACACCGCCGATACCGTTACGGATGGAAATTACTCGTTTACAGGCCATCTTGACGGTAAGGGTCATACTATTAAGGGTATGTACTTGGCGGCAGGCACCGATATTGCAAGGGCGGCATTAATTCCGGCACTCGGAGCAGGCGCTACCGTATCCAATGTTATAATTTCGGGTGCAAATATCAACGCAACGGCAAGTAAGAGCTATGCGGCGGCAATAACCTCGGAGGTAAGGGGAAGCGATGTAACAGTTTCGAGCTGCTTTGTTGATTCAAGCTCTGTTTTTGCCGCGGCCGGCAGTGTAGGCGGAATAATCTGCACCGCTAAGAACAATGCCCCGGTTATTAATAACTGCGGCTTTATCGGTACGCTTAAGAAGACAGACGGAACTGTTTTAAAAGCCGGCGGTATAGTGGCTTTGGTTTATTCAAAAAAAGCTGTGCTTAACAACTGCTACAGTGTGGGCGCATATCCCGTAGATGCGGATAATCCGACAAACATACAAGCCTACACATGCAAAAATATATATACAGATACTGCGGCTGAGTCGGTAACAGGCTATTCCGCATATCCGGGTTGGCTTAAATCAAGTGTGTCAGCTTATGCAACGGCTCTTACAACCGAGCAGATGACCGGCGAAAACGCAAGAACAAATATGGTCGGCTTTGACTTTGATAAGGTATGGAGCATAACCGAAACTTACCCCGAACCCCGTACCGTAGTAATAAACGATAATGTTTGGAACGGAAAGTCCGAGGATTTTGAGGACGGAGACGGTACAAAGAAAAATCCTTACCAGATCAAAACCGGCGGTCAGCTTTTCAAAATGATGACAAGTCAGGGCAAGGACGCCGACGGTAAAGCACTTTATTACATAATAAAGAGCGATATTTATCTTAACGATGTTGACAACGGAGTTTATACAAACGACTGGGTTAATAATGAAAGTGTTAATGACAATTACCGTTTTATAGGAAATGTTGACGGTAAAGGCAATACAATTTACGGATTGTACGCAAGCAACGGCAATAAGTCAAGAATGGGACTTTTCCCGTATCTCGGCGAGGGCGCTGTAATAAGAAACATACGCATTTCAGATTCTTCACTTAATTCTACTGTGGCAGGTACATCTTATATAGGTGCTATTGTCGGACAGATTGCAGGTAACAATGTCGAAATTTCGGGCTGTGCGGTTGAAAACACGACTGTTTCGGCTAAGACAGAGACTTCGGTTGTCGCCGGTATTATAGGCAATGCTTACGGTAAAGCAGATATTTCTGTTACGAACTGCAAGTTTGTAGGTACTCTTAAAAAGAATAATACGGAAGTAAAGGCAGGAGGAATCGTAGGTCGCCAGTGGTCTAACCCTGTTAAGCTTAATTATTGCTACTCTATAGGTTCTTTCCCGATTAATGCGGATAATCCTTCAAATATACAGCAGTTTGTCTGCAAAAACATATATTCCGATGTAAAGGCAGAGGACGCAGGAATTACTTGCTACAACGATTGCCCCGATACGCTTAAAACCGCTATCGGAACTTGGGTTACGGTTCTCACTTCCGAGCAGATGACCGGCGAAAACGCAAAGGAAAATATGCAGGGCTTTGAGTGGGGCAGAATTTGGGAAACCGCAGACGGCACATACCCTGTACTTGTAAAGCGCAGCGGCTCGGCAGATGTTGAATATGCCGGAGGCGACGGAACAAAGGCAGATCCTTACCAAATTGAAACTGTCGCTCAGCTTCGCAGAATGGTAACATCGTCGGCAACAGAGACAAGCGGTAAATATTACATTCTTACAAAAGATATTTACATAAACGATACAACAGACGCAAATTGGCTTTCAAACAACCCTGCTCAGTGGGTAACGGCTACAATAATTGATTACAATGCCGGTACAAAATTCTGCGGTACATTCAACGGTCAGGGCTACACCGTACACGGAATATATGCGAATATTTCGGGCGAGCTTCAGTACGATACCTATGCCGGTCTTATACCGATACTCGGCAAGGGCGCTCATGTACTTAATGTCCGTGTAAGCGACTGCGTAATCGAAGGCTCTGCTTTGCCTGCCGACAAAACAAGAGCAACCGGTGTTTTTGCCGGTGCTGTCGCGGGTCAGGTAAAGATTACCGAAAAGCTTGAAAGCGAAAGCGACTGGGCAAAGATAAGCGGATGCGGCGCCGATGAAACCGTTAAACTCAACGCCCGTTATGTAGGCGGAATATTAGGCGGTGCAAACAAGGGAACAATGATGGACGCCTGCTATTTCAGAGGAAGCGCCTCAAACTCCGTGATAACCGATAAGGAAATTACCGTTTTCAGTAACGGCTTACTCGGTAACACATGGTCTTCCGCCGACTTCTCATTGAGCAACAGCTATGCTGTCGGAAAGTCTCTTTTCAGAACAGAGCCTGAGGTATACCTCAACTGCTACACTGTTTCCGAAACCGAGCTTGACAGCATCAAGGGCGAAAACGCAAAGACCGTAATGCCGAATCTTGACTGGGCGAACATCTGGAACACGGTTGCGGACGCATATCCCGAGCTTGAAAATGTTTCATATAGTTACGACGGCAGAGAGCCTTATTTTGACACCGCTAAAAAAGGCGAAGTATGGGGCGGCAAGGTTGCCAAATACTTTGCGGGCGGTACGGGAACCGAAAGCAATCCGTACATTATAGAAACCGCGGGTCAGTTAGCAAAGCTTTTAAGGCTCACCGCAAACACCGACATAGCAACCAACGCCACTAAGGGTAAATACTATAAGCTTACGGCTGATATAAAGCTTAACGATACCTCAAAGAGCAACTGGAAGGATAACGCCAACGAGTGGTTTGACTCAAAGAACTACAATCAGGCATTCTTCGGAAATCTTGACGGTAACGGTCACATAGTAAGCGGTATTTATATCAATGTAAACCGTAAGACAGCGGCATACGGAGCGCTTATTCCGGTAATTGCCGAGGGCGCCGTTATTAAGAATATAGGCGTTACCAATTCGCACATAAAGGTACTCGGAGACGGTGAAAAGCACGCGGGTGCTATATCGTCCTATGTAAGAATTTATGAATACAAGAACACTCCCGAGGACAAATATCCGGTAATAAGCCATTGCTTTGCCGATTCTACCGTTACACTTGAAGCATACCATACCGGCGGAATTTTGGCTTCGTCGGGACGCTCCGTAAAAATAGACACCTGTTTCTTTACGGGTAAAATGATAACCTCCGCAGAGAAGAGAGGCTCTATATTAGGCTACACATGGGTTGTAAGCGAAGGCACACAGATAAGCAACTGTTATGCCGCTATGCAGGATTACGGCTCTGTTATTCAGACCTCACGAATAGACTGCAAGGTTGACTTTACAAAGTACACCGATTGTTATTCAGCTTCACCTCAGTATGCGGACGGTATAACAAGAGTTTATATCGACGGAATGAGGGGAAATAACGCCATAAAGAATATGAAGGCGTTTGACTTCGATAATGTATGGCTTGCAAGAGACGGTGAGACTCCGGGACTCAGGATATTCGATAAAAACTCGTACAACAATGAAAACCATTCGGATAATGTTACCGTTTCTTTCTCTACGGACAGCGAGGTAGTTGTTGAACCTATTAACGGTGTTTCAAGTCAGCCCATGACGCTTCCGACTCCTGTTCGTGAAGGCTATAAATTTGACGGTTGGTTTGTATATCCCGAGCTTGATGTTCCGTTTACTATGACTACATTCCCGTTCTTCAGTATGACCGTTTATGCAAAGTGGTCGCTTGTGGGAATTAAGCAGGATTTCGAAAGCTTTGAAAATACGGAATACGATTTGGGCGAGGATTATGAATATTTCCGTCCGCAGACTGCAGGATATTCTTCACGGTATGTTTATGACGGAGCAAAATCAATGCACCGTATAGGAGCTACGGCGGATGACTCCGATTTCCTCCTCTTCTACAGAGATTCGCTTGAGGTGGGCCGCACCTATGTTATGAAATATTGGGTGCTTACCGACGAGGACGATACCAAGGCTACGGTTTCGTTGGTACACGCCACATGGCCCGATATAAACGAACCGAATGTCGGTGTTCAGAAGATGGCGGACATAAAGGGTCTTGTTAAGGGCGAATGGAAGGAATACACCTATACATTTACCGCAAAAACCAAGTGGGTTTCAATACGCACTACGGGTAACGCAAGTCTTTATTTCGATAATTTCTTCTTAATACCCGTGGGCTATGACGCCGGAAATATCACTTTACCGGCTACGGGCAATACGGCGATTGCCGTTTGGCTCTCAGCAATTATGCTTGCAGGCGCCGCTGCGGTTACATTTTACCGCTTCAGGAAAACAGATGAAGTCAAGCATTGACAGTAAATAACCAGTCGAAACAGTGTATTTACACTGTTTCGACTTAGTAATACCACTTAAATTAGGTTCGGCTTCGGGTGAAGACGGTTTGCTGAACAATATAAATTTGAAAGGATTGAAATATTGTGCGTTCAAAAGCAATGCGATATATATCAGCTTTTTTGGCAGCAGCCGTGATTGCGTCGGCGTATCCGCTGATTTCTTATGCGGATAATGCCGCAGACACAGCCGATACCGAAGCCGTTTTATTATCAGACGGTTTAACCGATTACGGTAATTATATTACAGAAAGCGGTATTAGTGCTAAAGCAACGGAGTCGGCGGCAGTTTCGCTCGAAAATGCACAGTCGGACGGTGCTGAAATTTCAGTGCAAGACGGTGTGCTAAAATGGAACGGCGGTTCCGATAAAGTAAGCTTTACAGTAAATGCACCGCAGACGGCACTTTACAATTTACGGATTGTCTGGAAACCGTTGGCCTCAGGCGTTGATGTTAATATGGGCGTTATGTTAGACGGCAAATATCCGTTTGACGGAAGTGAAAAAGCCGTTCTTACCCGTGAGTGGAAGAATGTCAGCGAAACGCCGAGAAAGGACTCTCAGGGCAATGAATATGCCCAAGAGCAGGAGGAAACAGGCGAGTTCCTGACTACCGTTCTTTGCGATTATACGGGAATACTTAACGAACCGTATGAATTTGCACTTACAGCCGGTACTCATACTGTGACTTTTGTAAATCCGGAGCAAGCTATTGAAATTAAGAATATAGAATTTACAGCTCCCGAACAGACGGTTTCGTATTCCGAATTATCAAAATCTTATGATGTTAAGGAAACAGACGCCGAACCTATTATCATACATGGCGAGAATGCGGTTGTTAAATCTGCAAATAACATAATACCTAAGTCCAACAACAGTGACGCAGGTATGACACCCTCCGATTCTAAAACAACAAAAATCAATTATATAGGCGGAACCTCATGGCAGTCGCCCGGCGCATATATAACTTGGAAATTCAATGTAAAGAAAAGCGGATACTATTCTCTTAATATGAGATATAAACAGTCCGACCTTGTAAACGGCGAAAGCTGGCGCTGGCTTAAAATAGACGGTAAAACACCCTTTACAGAAGCCAAAAGTCTTAAATTCCCGTATGGTTCAAGCTGGAAATACTATGATTTTGCGGACGAAAACGATTCGCCGTATTTGATAAAGCTTGACGAGGGTGAACACACCATTACTTTACAGGTGACAATAGGCGATCTGTCAGAGTATTTTGCAAGGCTTAAGAAGATAGTAGAAACCTTGGGCGACGAGTATATAAAAATAGTTATGATAACCGGCGAATCGCCCGATGTAAACCGTGACTATGAGCTGTTTAAACAAATACCAAACTTCAGTGAAACGCTTGAGAACTGTTATGACAGCCTTAAAAAGCTTGCCGAAGATATGAAGAAGTCATCGGGAGAGCAGAGCACTCAGGCTATAGCTTCAATGGAAAATATGGCGCGTGTTCTGAATCAGATGGTTAAAAGTCCGTATGTGGCACAGCAATATGTTTCGGATTACTATACAAATTATACCTCGCTTTCTTCATGGCTTTACGATATGACCGATATGCCGCTTTCGATTGATGAAATTCAGCTTATACCCGCTGGCGGCAAGAGCGTAAATAAAAACGCCAACTTCTTTAAAAAGCTTTCTTACGGTGCTATGAGACTTATAACCTCATTTACAAGCGATTACACCGTAAGCTCTGCGGTTTCGGAGGCGGATAAGAAAATCAGACTTTGGGTAAACTGGGGACAGGACCAGACCGCAGTATTAAACTCGATTATAGAGGATTCATTTACCGCTGAAACCGGAATAAAGGTTCAGCTTGAAATTGTAAGCGCATCGCTTATTAACGGTATTCTTGCAGGCAATTTTCCTGATGTTTCGCTTCATATGTCAAGAACAGAGCCTGTAAATCTCGGTATGCGAGGCGCATTGGTTGACCTGACGCAGTTTTCGGATTACAGCGAGGTGTTAAACCGTTTCCAAAAGGGTGCCGAAACACCGTACCGTTACGGAAACGCTCTTTATGCGCTTCCTGATACACAGAGCTTCTTCCTTATGTATTACCGCACCGATGTGCTTGAAAAATTAGGTCTCGGCGTGCCCACAACCTGGGAAGAATTTTTGCATGCTTCAACTATTATTCAGCGTAATAATATGAATGTTTATATACCGTATACTCAGATTGCGTCCTCAACAGCTACCAATGTCGGTATAGGAAGTCTCAACCTTTTCCCGACCTTTATGCTGCAAAACGGTCTTTCAATTTATAACAAAGAGCAGACCGCTACGGCGCTTAACAATAAGTCCGCAACCGATGTGTTTGAGTACTGGACGGACCTTTACACCGATTACGGTTTCCTAAAACAGGCTGATTTTTATAACCGCTTCCGTGTGGGCGTTATGCCGCTCGGAATAGCACCTTATTCGACTTATATGACGCTTTATTCTGCCGCACCGGAGATTAAGGGACGCTGGTCTGTTGCTCTTGTTCCCGGCAACGAAGAGGGGAACAGAAGTATTGCAGGTGCCGGTACGGGATGTGTAATTGTTAAAAAATCCTCTCATAAGGACGAAGCTTGGGAATTCCTCAAGTGGTGGACATCAGCGGAAACACAGTCAAGATACAGCCGCAATGTTGAATCGATACTCGGTATGATAGGAAGAACCGCAACTGCAAATATTGAGGCTCTTTCAAGCCTTGCATGGGATTCAGATGACCTCAAGGTAATACTTGAACAGTGGACTTTGGTAAAAGAATTACCCGAAGTTCCGGGAAGCTATTACTTAACCCGTGCGGTTGACCAGGCTTTCTGGGCAGTGGTTAACGGCGAAAGCACGCCTAAAGACGCAGTTGCTAAATGGAGCCGTGTCGCTGATGATGAAATTGCAAGAAAAATAAAAGAATACAGCTAAGGGGGAAAGCAAAGTGAAAACTAACAAGTTGTGTAAAACACGCAACAGGGAAGTCTTTAGGGACAATTTGCCGATGTTTGTAATGTTGGCGCCCTTTATGATATGCTTTTTCCTGTTTACGATTTTGCCTATAATTTCTTCAATGGCGCTGAGCTTTACATCATACGATATGATATCTTCACCTAAATTTGTGGGTATAGATAACTACCGCCGTATGATAGTTGATGACAGCGTATTCGGAGTAACTGCACGCAATACACTGGTATTTGCGGTAGTTGCCGGACCTATCGGATTTATACTTTCATTTTTGCTTGCGTGGTTTGTAAATGAATTTTCACCCCGAGTTAGAGCAATATTATCTCTTATGTTTTATGCTCCTTCACTTGTGGGAAATGCTTATTTTATATGGCAGGTGGCGTTCAGTGCAGACAGCTACGGATATGTAAACAGCTTACTTCTTTCTATAGGTGTTATAACAGAACCTGTTTCATGGCTTAAAAACGAACAGTACCTTATGCCGATTATAATAGTTGTTCAGCTTTGGCAGAGTATGGGTGTTTCCTTCCTCGCAAATGTATCGGGACTTCAAAATGTAAGCCGTGATATGTATGAGGCCGGTTCAATAGACGGTATAAGAAACCGCTGGCAGGAATTACGGTATATTACGCTTCCGGCAATGTCAAATATGCTGTTATTCAGTGCGGTAATGCAAATTCAGAGCAGTTTTTCCGTAAGTGCGGTTGCTACGGCGCTTGCCGGATATCCGAGTAAATCAAATGCGGTTGATACCGTAGTATCCTTAATGGCAGATGTCGCCACCGTTCGTTATGAGCTTGGATATGCTTCGGCTATAGCGGTTATATTGTTTGTTATGATGTTTACCACAAGAATTGTGGTAGGCAAGGTTATACAGATGGCGCAGAAGTGAGGGAAACGGATTGAAAATCAAAAATATTATAAAGAACCGTGCCGCCGCAAAAAACAAAATAGCCAGCAGACGGTACACAAGGTCAAAATTCGGCAATTTTCTTAACTTCTTTTTGCTTGCCGCCGCAGGACTTTTTACAATGCTCCCGCTTATCTATGCGGTATGTACATCATTTAAGCCGCTTGACGAGCTGCTTATTTTCCCACCGAGATTTTTTGTTAAAAGACCTACTTTAGGCAACTATTTAGCGCTCCCAGATTTAATGGCTTCACTTAAAGTGCCGTTATCAAGATATTTATTTAACAGTCTTATGATTACGGCAATTACGGTATTTATTTACATAATGGTAGCGGCAATGGCTGCGTTTGTACTTGCAAAAGCTACCTTTAAGGGCAGAAATTTCCTTTTTTGGGTTGTTCAGTTTGCTCTTATGTTCAACGCATATACACTTTCTGTTCCTCAGTACCTCATATTTTCAAAGCTGCATCTTATTGATACATATTGGATATACATTTTGCCCTATATGGCGTCTACCCTCGGTGTTTTCCTTTTAAAGCAGTATATAGAGGGATATATCCCGAATGCGCTTTTGGAAGCGGCAAAAATAGACGGTGCTTCGCATTACAGAATTTTCTGGTCGGTCGTAATGCCGGTTATAAAGCCTGCGTGGCTTACGCTTATGCTGTTTTCGTTCAGAGATGTTTGGTCCTCGGTTCCGAACGGAACAATTTTTACCGAACAGCTTAAAACACTTCCTCAGATAGTATCGCAGATAACTGCCGGAGGAACTGCAAGAGCGGGCAGCGCAATGGCGGTTACGGTTATTATGATGATACCGCCGATTATAATTTATTTGATTTCACAGAGCAATGTCGTGGAGGCTATGAGCAGCGCCGGCATTAAGGAATAGGCTTTTATGCCGCAAAGGAGATGACAAACGGTGAAAAGAACATTTCTTAAGTTTTTTGTAACAGCGCTTATACTTTGTCTTGTTGCAGGAACGGCGGTAACAGCTTCCGCAGAGATTCCGTATGAAAGCTATACTAAGTGGACGGATGTCGGCAGCGAACGCAAGGAAGTATATAACCGACCGATGTATGAGCCGCAAAAAACAGTGGATGCCGCTGCTTTGGGAGTAGCAAAATTTACTAAGCTTAATAATATTTGCACCGATAAAAGCGGTAATATATATATACTTGACAGCACCTCAAGAATAGTCATAACCGATAAAGACTTTAATTTAATAAGGGAAATCGGGGTTATAAACGAAAAAGAAACATACGATGAGGCAAGCAGCCTGTATGTTCACACTGACGGCACTCTTTATATCTGTGACACAGAGCAGCACAGGGTTCTCCATATTACTTCGGAGGGTGTGCTTATTGAAATTATAACCCTTCCGGATTCGCCGCTTATACCTGATGGCTTTGATTTCAGACCTACAAGTATGGTAGTCGATTCATACGGCTATATGTATATATTAAGCGACGGTTCATATTACGGTGCGCTTTTATATGCTCCGGATAAGAGCTTTTTGGGCTTTTACGGCGCAAATACCGTTTCGGCAAGCATAGGAAGCGTTTTGACCAACATAAAAAACAGGGTAATGCCCAACAATGTTAAAAAGGGTAATACCGCTCAGCAGTTACCGTATTGTTTTGTTGATATTAATATTGACAGCGACGGTTTTATATATACCTGTAACGGCTTTACTTCAAAATGGCAGAGGAAAGGGCAGATAAGAAAATTAAGCCCCGGAAGCGGGAGCAATATTCTTAAATCCGCCTCGGTTAATTTTGTTGAGGACGGCATAAACTCTTCATACTCAGGCGGAGCTGTTTCAAAACAGGACATTATAGAAATAGCCGTTGACAGCAAGGGCTTTATATACGGTCTTGAATCTGCTTACGGAAGAATATATATGTACGACAGCAACTGCCGTACGCTCACTGCTTTCGGCGGAGGTATGGGTGTAGGAACACAGACCGGAACATTTGTAACGGTTTCCGGTATCGCCTTGCTTGATGACGGTAACAGTGTTCTTGTGTGTGACAGTACAACCAATTATATAACGGTTTTTAACATAACTGATTACGGCACAAGGGCAAAAGAGCTGCTTTATCTTGCCAATAACGGCGATTATGATGAAGCAAAGGACGGTTTTATCGAGCTTTTAAAGCAGGATGAAAACTTCCAGCCTGCTTACAGCGCATTGGCGCGCGCCTATCTTAATGAGGGCGACTATAAGACCGCAATGGAATACTCGAAAATAGGGTATGACCGTGAGACTTACGCACTGGCTTACGAATATCAGCGCAAGGATTTTATAAATGATAATTTCACCATTATTTTTGTGGGCATTGTTGCGGTTATCGCAGGATTGATTGCCTTTATAGTAATAAGTATGAAGAAAAAACTCGTGCTTATCAAAAATAAAGAGCTGAGTTTGATGTTCGGATCTATGATCCATCCCGCAAATATTTTTACTGATATTAAAGAAAAAGGATTCGGCTCAATACCGCTTTGTATTATAACGCTTGTTATTTACTATGTAACAACAGTTCTTCAGACTTTAAAGGGCGGCTTTTTGTTCTCGAATTACGATCCTGCATCCTTTAACTCAATTTTGGTTCTTGTAAGAAGTATAGGCTTGGTTGTTTTATGGATTGTGGCAAACTGGCTTGTGTGCACGCTTTTGGGCGGCAAGGGTGAGTTCAAGGAAATCACGGTAATAACCTGCTACAGCTTGTGGCCTATCATTATAGAAAAGCTTCTTAGGTTGGTGCTAACTAATGTTTTGCTTCCGGCCGAGGCAGGATTTTTAAATATTTTCGATTCGATAGCTTTAATTTATTTCTTTATAATGCTTGTTATAGGAATGTTGAAAATACACGATTTCAGCATGGGAAGATTTATCGGAACGAGCGCCCTGACAGTTGTCGGAATGGCGGCTATCGTATTCCTTTTCATTATGGTATTTATGCTGATTCAGCAATTTAACGGATTTATCGTAACTCTTGTCACCGAGTTGTTTACGCTGTAGGAGGATGAAAAGCAAATGCAAAAAAAGATAATATCGTTTATATGCTGTATAGCTTTTCTTGTTACGCTTACCGCATGCGGCGACGGTTCAGCACCTATTGCCAAGGCTTTTGATAAGAAAGCTCAAACCGGTATGCCGTCGGACTCTTTAATAGCGCAAAACAGCAACTATCGTCTTGAGTGGGACGAAGATACCTGCGGCGTAATCCTTACCGACCTTGCAACAGGTCTTGTATACGGAACTTCGCCGGAGAGCGGGGAAGGAGAGCAGCTTGACGAACTCGGAATGCCGATAAAAAAGCACCCTCAGGTAAATTCCGTGCTGACGGTAAAGTACATGGATTATGAAAGCAATACCGAAAGCACCGTGCTTTCCTACAACGGTGCCGTTAAGGGCGGTAGGGTTCGCTGCGGCAAGGCAGGCGATGCACTTGTGGCTGAATTTTATTTTGACAGTCAGGGATTTATGATTCCGGTCTCGTACGAGCTTCTTGAAGACTCGGTGAGAATAAGTATCGATTCTTCAAAAATAGAGGAAAGTCAAAATCAAATTCTCCAGATTTCATTGGCACCGTTCTGGTGCTCTGCGGAAAACGATTCGGAAAATACATATCTGTTTATTCCGTCCGGTTCAGGCGCACTTGCCGGAACAGCGTCATATTCTCAACAGGGAATCACCTTTTCCTCTGAGGTATACGGCAGAGACCTTGCATTGAACGAAATTGCAGATGTCTCTACCGAAAAATCCGTAAGACTTCCTGTGTACGGCGCCAAAAGTGCCGACTATAAGGCAACGCTTGCCGTAATAGAATCCGGCGCAGATTCCGCACTTATAGAGTCAATCACGGGCTCTACGGCGTTTGGATATACGGCTGTTTATCCAACCTTCAGAATGAGGGGATATACCAATCATACTGTCAAAATGTTTGTTTGGCAGGAAGTTGAAAATATGATTTACAGTAAACGAATGATTAAGGATAAGCTTTCTGTAAGATTTTTCCCTCTTTCCGGCGATAATGCCGATTATAACGGAATGGCACATAAATACAGGGAGTACCTTGAGGATTCCGGCAAGCTTAAATCGAACAGTGATGACTCCCGTTTAAGCCTTACCTTTGTCGGCGGAACCATGACAACAAAATCCTTCTTGGGTATACCGTATAAAACGCTTTATCCAGTTACAACTCTGTCACAGGTAACAAAAACCGTCAAAGAAATAAGTGAAAATACAGATATTAAGCTTTCTGTAATACTTAAAGGTTTCGGAGAAAGCGGCGTCGATGTCGGGAAAATAGCCGGCGGATATAAAATCGGCAGTGCATTCGGTTCGGTTTCGGACTTAAAGGAGCTTATAAAGCTTTGTGAGGATAAGGATGCCGAGCTTTATATGGATTTTGATGTTGTAGGCTTCAGCGACTCTGCAAACGGTTTTTCAACACTTTTTGACTCTGTTTTCAATTCGGGAAATCAGCGCTCGGTACAGTATTATTACAACAAGGCTTTAAGAGACCAAAAATCAGATAATACTTACTATTTGTTAAGACCGTCGCTTTTAAATGATGCATTAACAAAGCTTTCCGAAAAAACGGAAAAATGGGATCTCCCGGGAATTGCGCTTAATTCGCTTACCTCGTCATCCTATTCGGATTATAAGGACAGAACCGAATCAAAGTATTACGCAAAATCCGGTATGAGTAAGCTTGTGTCCGGCTCGATAAATAATCTTAAAAAGAACGGCACTGCAATAGCTTCGTTTGACGCAAACGGTTATGCAGCTGAGCTTTCGGATATTATTACCGGCACCCCAACTTATTCCTCAGGTGATTATTCATTCAGCGCAGATATTCCGTTTTATGAGATTGTGTTTAAGGGCAGTGTGCCGATGACCGCAGAAAGCATAAACCTTGAGTCTGACACTCAAAAGGCTGTTTTAAGAGCGGTTGAGAGCGGAACAGGTATTTCTTACACCGTGAGCGGAAGTTGGGATAACAAGCTTATAAACTCTGATTTTAAACTGTTCTATAACAGTAAATATGACAGCATTAAGGGAAGTATATTCGAAAATGCCGAAAGACTTTCCGAATATTATAAAAAAATCTCCGGCGCTCATATATCGTCGCATAAGATACTTGAATCCGGTCTTCGTGAGACGGTATTTGATAACGGAGTAACGGTTTTCGTGAATTACGGTGACGCCGCTTGCGCATCACCCGCCGGAGAAGTTCCTCCGCACGATTTTCTTGTATTGGAGGTACGGCAATGAAAGGTGTTAAAAAGCTTAGAGGAATAGAACAGCTTAAAAACCATTACGGCCATATGTTTACATTGCCGTGGCTTATAGGAATAATAATATTCTTCATTATTCCGCTTATTCAGTCTGTCTGGTATTCTTTCGCAAAAATATCGGTAGTTGAAAACGGAATAGAAACAAAGTTTATAGGTATTGATAACTATAAGCAAATATTAGAGGCCGATCCTAATTATACTAAGTGGCTTTCTTCGGGAATAACATCGTTTTTCTATACTCTGCCGCTTATTATTCTTGTAAGTATGGTTCTTGCAATGCTTTTGAACCAAAAGTTTGTAGGACGCCTGTTTTTCAGGGCGCTTTATTTCCTGCCTGTAATAATTGCAAGCGGTGTAGTAATGACCCTTATATTCCAAACAACCAGCAGCGATATGGGCAGTATGGGTGTTTCGGATACATATACTTCAAATATGTTTTCCGTAAACGATATTATAGGCTGGCTTCAGGTAGACGGTAAGGTTGCCGAATATGTAATTCTGGTAATAAATAAAATATTTGACCTTGTGTGGCAAAGCGGAATACAAACTGTACTTTTCCTTGCAGGTCTTCAGTCTATCCCTTCATCCTTATATGAAGCTTCGAAGGTTGAGGGTGCAACCAAATGGGAAGAGTTTTGGTTCATAACATTCCCGATGCTCTCTCAGGTGACACTTCTTGTTGCGGTATTTACAATGGTTGAAATTATGACTAATACAAGAAGCACCATAATAAGCAACATCTACAAGATGATGAGCTCGGGCGTTTACGATGAGACATCCGCTATGATATGGTTCTACTTCCTCGTAGGCGGAGGATTAATGGCATTGGTACTTTTCCTGTATAACCGCTTTTTAATGAAGCGTTGGGAATAACGGAGGCGTAAAATGAAAGAATCAATTATAAAATCTTCCGTTGTTGACAAATCAAAATTAAAGCGAGGCGGCAAAACCGCAATAGGTCTTGTTTATTCGCTTTTCCGGCTTATTATATTGCTTTCAATAGGCTTTATAATTATGTACCCGCTGTTTTATATGATTGTCACTTCATTTCAAAGCAAGTATGCGTTTTTAAATTCAACCCGTGTATGGATACCGAGCGACACGGCAATAGTTAAAAACTATAAAGTTGCGATTGACTGTCTCGACTACGGTAAAGCTTTGCTTTCAACACTGAAAAATGAAATCAGCAGTGCTTTATTGCAGGTTGTTTCCTGCGCTGTAGCGGCTTACGGCTTTGCAAGGTTTAATTTCAGAGGCAAAAAGCCGATGATATTTATACTGTTTTTAACAATACTTGTTCCTGATATGATACTTATAATACCGAGAATGGTGAATTTCTCACACCTTGATTTCTTAGGGATTTTCGGTTTAATAAATAAGCTTACAGGAATAGATTTGCGTCTTAATGTGCTTAATACATCTTGGACATTCTGGCTGCCGGCTTTATTTGGCGTAGGACTTCGCTCCGGAATACTCATATATATTTATATGCAATTTTTCAGAGGTCTGCCGAGAGAGCTTGAGGAAGCGGCATGGGTAGACGGTGCAGGACCGATAAAAACATTTTTGGCGATTGCGGTTCCGTCATCCGGTGTTGCAATACTTACGGTAACTGTGTTCTCGCTTATATGGCACTGGAACGATTCTTTGCTATGCGGTATATATCTCACAAACGATTTTCCGCTTGCTATGACGCTTAAAGATATAGAAACAACAATAGGCATTAAATACAATATGCTTGTTAACTATACAAATCCCGAGGCAATGGCGTACCTCATGGCAGGCTGTGTACTGTTTGTTATGCCTATGCTTATAGTATATATTATTTTACAGCGTTGGTTTATTGAAAGTATAGACCGAGTTGGTATTACGGGATAATAAAATTGCTAAAAATTATCAAGGGGGATAATTAATGCTTAAAGCGGATTGGATTAAAGTAAATGAGGATTTACAGGGTGTTTGCCCTGTGTTCTTAAAAAGCTTCAGGGCGGATAAGCCGGTGAAGAAGGCTGTGCTTAAGGCTTCTGCAAGGGGTATTTACCATGCGGAAATCAACGGAGAAAGCGTTGGAGATTATGTTCTCGCTCCCGGATGGACCGAATACGAAACAAGAATACAATTTCAGGAATACGATATTACCGACAAAATCAAAACCGATAACACCCTTACGGTTCTTTTATCTACCGGATGGTATCTCGGAAGAGTTATCGGTATAAATAACTGGAATTATCTTGAAGAGCATTTCAAGGTTTTCAACAAAAGGGAACAGGCAATTATAGCCGAGCTTGATATTACATACGAAGACGGCTCGGAAGAGACGGTGGCTACAGGTGCCGATTGGCAGGCGGCTGAAAGCGGACTCAGATTCTGCGATATTTACGACGGTCTTATATATGACGCTTCCCATAAACCGGTTTATGATAAGACGGTTGTTGTTGCGTCAAATAACGATAAAACCGTGCTTATACCGCAACAGGGTGAAAAAATCGTTGAGCAGGAAAGACTGAAGCCTATAAAGCTCATTAAAACTCCTAAAGGCGAGACCGTGCTTGATTTCGGGCAGAATATGACCGGTTACCTTGAATTTACGGTGGACGCCGCATCAGGTGAAACGGCTGACTTTTCTTTCGGTGAAATTCTTGATAAGGACGGTAATTTCTATAACGCAAATTACCGCTCCGCTAAGGCTATGTACAAGTACATATGCAAAGACGGAAAACAAACCTATAAGCCTACAAATACATTTTACGGCTTTAGGTATGTAAGAATTAATGAGTTTCCGAAGTCTGAAATAAATATTGATGATTTTACCGCAATAGTGGTTCACAGCGATATTAAAAGAACAGGATATCTGAACAGCTCCGACGATATGCTGAATCAGCTTTTCAGCAATATCATATGGGGTCAAAAGGGAAATTACCTTGATATACCTACCGACTGTCCGCAAAGAGATGAAAGACTCGGCTGGACAGGTGACGCACAGGTATTTATGCTTACGGCAAGCTATAATTACGATGTAAGACGCTTTTTCTTAAAATGGCTTAACGATATGAAGATAGCCCAAAAGGAAGACGGCGCAATACCGAGTGTAGTTCCCGATGTGTCAAGAAGATGCGGCGGTGCCGGCTGGAGCGATGCGGTTACGGTATGCCCGTGGCATTGCTATCTTACATACGGCGATAAGAGCTTTTTAGAGCTTATGTTCCCATCAATGAAAAAGTGGGTTGACTATATTACCAACACCACAAAAACCGAGGGTCTTTGGACCGGCGGCGTACACTTCGGTGATTGGCTTGAGCTTACCGCAGAATACGGCAAGTGCAAAGGACAGACCAGAGACGATATAGTTGCCGCAGCATACTATTTGTATTCTACGCAGATTGTTTGCAAAACAGGAAAAATTTTGGGCGAGGATGTTTCGGAATACGAAAAGCTCGAGCAAAAAATACTGGCAAAGTTCAAGTCTGTATTCAAGGATGACTTTAAAACCCAAACGGAAATGGTGCTTGCTTTGCGTTTCGGTCTTACCGATAAGGAAGAGGAAATAGCCGCTCAGCTTGCCGAAAAGATACATAATGACGGTGACAAGATGCAGACCGGTTTCCTCGGAACACCGTATATACTGCATGTTTTAAGCAAATACGGATATAACGATTTGGCGTATTCGCTTTTACTCAGAAAAGAATTCCCGTCATGGCTTTATCCCATTACTAAGGGCGCTACTACAATGTGGGAGCATTGGGACGGAATTATGCCTAACGGAAATCTGTGGCCTATAAGTATGAATTCCTACAATCACTATGCATACGGCTCGGTAGCAGACTGGGTATACGGCGTAGCTCTCGGTATTAATACCGTGGAAAGCGCACCCGGATTTAAGGAAATCTATTTTGCACCTGTACCGACAGATAAAATAGAAAAAATGGAAGCTGAAATTGATACCGTTAACGGTAAGGTTTACTCCGGTTGGTATCATAAAAACGGTAAGGTGTTTTATAAAATTATTACACCGTCGCCGGCAAAGGCTCTTATAGACGGAAAGAATATAAATCTTGTGCCGGGCGAGTATGTCCTGTGCGACGGAAGAATAATATCCGAGCATAAGGCGGACTGAAGCGGTAAAAAATACAGCCGCAAATGACATTATCATTTGCGGCTGTTAATGATTATTGTGTTTTTCTGAATGAGGACGGCGAATAGCCCTTCTTCTTTTTAAAAATTCTGCAAAGATATGCTCCGTCATAAAAATTCAGTTCTTCGGCTATGCGTTCAAGCGTCATACTCCCGGTTTTAAGCATTATTTCCGCACGGTCAAGCTTTTTTGAAAGCCTGTATTCAACGGGTGACATACCGGAATATGCCTTGAAACGCCTTTCAAAGCTGCTTAGGCTCATATTGCACATGTGAGCTATTTCCTCGATGCTTTTGCTTTGTTCAATATCGCTTTCAAGGTATTTAATGCCGGGATATATATCAAAGTCGGACGAGCCGGAAATAAGCTGTTGCTTGCGGGCACGCTTTATCACTAGCGAAAAAAGCGAGTAAGCACACGCCTTTTGAAATACCGGAGACCTGTTAGGTCTTGAAAATTCTTTTATAAGCTTTCCGAAAAGCATTTCATAAGCGCCGTCGGAATCCGAGTCAATTATACTGACTCCGTCGCCCAAATGAATTATGTTATTTTGCTTATCCTTGAGGGTAAATTCAAAAAGCAGGGTAAAGGGTTTTTCTTCGTCATCCGAAACCTCCCAACGGTATTTACATCCCCGTGCTATATGCACAAGTGAGCCTGACGGAACAGAAAATCTTTTCTTATCTTCGGTCACGCATGTAAAACCGCCTGTAAGAAACAATAGCAGGGCGTCGTCCTTTCTCGGGTAAAGCATATTGAAGGCTCTTAAAGATGTCCACCAACTTTGCTGCATTGCAATAAAATCGGTTATATAAAAATCCATTTCATAAAGTGAAGAAAGCTCCATATAACAATACCTCATTTTCCTTTATGAACCCATTGTAATGTAACAGCCTGTCTTTGTCAAGCATATGACGAAAAAGTCCAATAATAAGCTGAATACATACATTGTTAAAAATGCTCGGCAATGGTATCCTTTAGTCAAAAGGAGGTATGGTTATGAAAAAAATAAGAGTAACCGTATGGAATGAATTTATTCACGAAAAGGATGAAAAAATAGCAAAGGTATATCCGCAGGGTATTCACGGCGCAATAGCGGAAATGCTCGGCAAGTACAATCTGTATGAGATAAGAACGGCAACGCTTGATATGCCTGAAAACGGTCTTACGGACGAGGTTTTGGACAATACAGATGTGCTTATTTGGTGGGGTCATCTGGCACACGGAAAGGTTCTTGATTCCGTTGCTGAAAAGGTACAAAAAAGAGTACTTGCCGGAATGGGACTGATAGTGCTTCATTCGGGTCATTTGTCAAAGCCGTTTGTACGGCTTATGGGCACCTGCTGCCGTTCAAAATGGCGTGAAAACGACGAAAAAGAGCGCATTTGGGTTGTAGAACCCGGTCACCCGATTGCAGAAGGACTCCCTGAGTACATAGAGCTTGAAAAAGAAGAAACCTACGGCGAAAGATTTGATATTCCGGCACCTGATGAGCTTGTGTTCATCAGTTGGTTCTCCGGCGGCGAAGTTTTCAGAAGCGGATGCTGCTACAGACGCGGCAAGGGTAAAATTTTCTATTTCAGACCCGGTCATGAGGAATATCCCACATTCTACCGTGATGATATAATCAGAATAATCAAAAATGCAGTCGAATGGGCAAAGCCTGTTGAGTCGTTTAATCCTACCTTTGGCCATTTCGAGGCTATCGAAAAGGTGACCGACAAATTTGCGGGTGCAGATGAATCGGTAAGAAACCACACGGCACTTTATGAAGCGGCAGCTAAGGAGGATAAGTAAATGAGTACTGTACGAGTAGGAATAATAGGTGTAGGCGGAATAGCAAACGGCCGTCACATTCCGGAGCTTTTGCAGGTTAAGGACTGCAAAATAACAGCAATATGTGATATTAACGAAAATGCACTGAAATCGGTGGGCGACAAACTCGGAATAGATGAGGCTCATAGATTTACCGATTATAAGGACCTTATAAAATGCAGTGATGTAGACGCAGTTGAAGTCTGCACACCTAACTATCTGCATGTTCCCATGGCTGCCGAGGCGGTAAGTGCAGGCAAGCCTATTAATGTGGAAAAACCGCTTTCAACCGACCTTTTGCATACTAAGGACTTAAAGGAAGCACTTGAGAAGAACCCCGTTCCGAATATGATGTGCTTTTCTTACAGGTTTTTCCCGGCAGTAAGGTTCGCTAAGTGGATTCTTGAAAAGAATATGATAGGCGATATTGTAAGTATCGATGTTCAGTATTTAAAGTCAAGCGCCTTTGACGAGGGCAGACGGCTTGATTGGCGTTTTGTTAAGGAATATGCCGGAACCGGAGTTCTCGGAGACCTCGGTGTACACCTTATAGATATGGCTGAATTCCTTGTAGGCAAAATCAATTCTGTAAGCGCATCAACCGGAATTGTTGTAAAAGAAAGAAAGAAAATCGGCAGTGAAGAAATCGGCAAGGTTGAAACAGACGACTTCTGCAACTTTATCGCAGATATAGAGGGCGGAGTTTCGGGAACCTTTGTTATAACCCGTTGCGCAATAGGAAATGCCAACACAATAAAGTTTGATATTTTTGGCACGGACGGCGTTATCTCATTTAACCTTAACAATCCGAATGTTCTTTCGGTTTGCATAGGTGAAGTAGACAAAAAGGGCAACGGTCTGCATACGGTAACTGTACCCGGTCAGTTTAAGATTACTCAGGAGCAAATGTTCATCAACATGGTAAACGGTAAGCCGTGCAAGTATCTTCCCACTGTAAACGACGGCTTGCGTGCTCAGAATATACTTGATTCATTATTACTTTCCTCAGAGGAAAAGCGTTGGGTAGACATTAAATAGAACAAGGAGAAAAAAATGATCCACGATCTTCATTCCCATACCTACTATTCATTTTGCGGAAGAGACAATCCCAAGGATGTAATAGAAGCGGCTATTGACGGCGGAATAAAAATGCTCGGTATATGCGACCATTCTTACGGGGTTGCAATTCAAAGAGATTATTCTCCGCACAGGGAAAGGGAATCGTGGATTATTGATTATCAAAGGGCGATTAACGCTTACCTTGATACACTTTTGCTCTTAAAGGAAAAGTACAAGGAACAAATAGATATTAAATGCGGAATAGAAATACCTACACAGAATATTCCGTATATTCTGTTGCCTGATGAAATAGATGTATCACGCTTTGAATATTGTCTTATCGAGCATATAGATTATGAAGATACTACCGTTTCCGATTTGTTTGCTTTTGCCGACCGATGCGGTTGTCAAAAAGTAGGGATAGCGCACACGGATATTTTCTCTTATCTTGAAAAGAAAAATATAAATAAGGATGAATTTTTTGCCGAGATGGCGCAAAGAGGAATGTTTTGGGAGCTTAATGTTAATTACGATTCCATTCATAAGTTCAGAGAACACGCTTATGTTGAGCGTTTTTTTGCAGATAAAGAACAGCAGGAAACCGTTTTAAAAAGCGGAGCGGAAATGAGTATAGGCTTTGACGGACACCGTGTAAACGAATATTTGCCCGAAAGGGTGAAGTCCTACTGCAAAAGGCTTGAAGAGCTTAAAATACCAACGGTATATGCAAAATAAATTAAAGGCAGGTTATATTTATTTATGAAAAATCAGGTAATAAAAGCGGCATTGTTTGACTTGGACGGAGTAGTGGTATTTACGGATAAATACCACTACTTGGCGTGGAAAAAATTAGCGGATGAAAACGGCTGGGAGTTTGACGAAGAGGTAAATCAGCGGCTTAGGGGAATACCCCGAATAGCCTCGCTTGAGGAAATACTTAAGCACAACAATACAGATTTGCCCCTTGAAGAAAAAGAGAGACTTGCAAATATAAAAAACGAGTATTATGTTAAAATGCTCGAAAATCTTAATGAGAGCGATATATTCACAGGTGCGCCTGAATTTATAAAAGCCTTGCGTGAAAAGGGAATAAAAATATCCCTTTGTTCGTCAAGCAAAAATGCGGAATTTGTACTTAATAAGTTGGGTCTCACTCCGCTTTTTGACGCTGTTGTAAGCGGAAAGGATATAGTAAACGCAAAACCCGACCCCGAGGTGTTTTTAAAGGGAGCGGAAAGACTTGGTGTTTCAAGGTTCAACTGCGCAGTATTTGAGGACGCAAAGGTCGGAATTGAAGCGGCGAGAAAAGCCGGTATGAAGTCGGTCGGAGTTAAAAACCGTGAAGAAACATATGAACTTTCACATCAGTTTATAAACGATTACACCGAAATAGATGTGGATACATTTATAGAAACCGGCAAGATAAAGAAAATGCCGCTTTCTGAAAATGCAATAATAGAACAGGGCTTTGACAAAAAGGAAATAAATCACCTTGAAAGCCTTTTTGCTCTCGGCAACGGATATCTCGGAATGAGAGGCACTTATGATGAACCCATTGCGGGCGAAGTAAGCGGAATGTATATAAACGGCGTATTCGCCACAAGCGAATATAAGCATTTGGCAAGATACAAGGGATTTGCCAAACAAAATGAATTTACGGTAAATCTTCCCGACTGGCGTATCTTTACCGTTACGGTTGACGGGGAACGAGCATCGCTTTTGAACGGAAATATAACCGAACACGAAAGACGGCTTGAATTTGATACCGGCAGGCTGGTAAGGAACTTTTTGTTTACAACCAAAACGGGCAAACAGGTAAAAGTTGAAAGTCTACGCCTTTTAAACCGTAATGAGGTACACGGAGCGGAGATAAGCTACAGGGTAACGCTGCTTAACTTTTCGGGTGAAATTGCAGTTAATTCTGTTATTGTCAAAAATACTAAGATTAACAACAGGTTTAATACGGAAACCGAAAACGAAGCTTTTACGGATAATATTTATACCGTAAAACAGCTGATACCGACAACCGGTCAGCACGCCGCCGTTTCGGTAGCGCACTCGGTGAAAGGCGGCAACTATACTGTTACGGACTACAATACTGCCGACAGATATACATACGGTGTTAATTTCACACTTAGTAAAGGTGAAACGGCTGAGGTTTGTAAATATGCCGCATTTGCGGGAAGTATTGACGATATAGAAGATATGACGGGCTTTACCGCAACGCTTGCAAAAGAAAACCGTGAAAAAGGCTTTGAATTTTTCGTAAAAGAACAGGCGGAGTTCTGGAAAAAGCACTGGGAAAAGGCGGACATAAAAATAGAGGGTAATCCTGCCGACCAACAGGCGGTAAGATACAGCCTTTTCCAGTTAAAGCAACAGCTTGCAACGGTTAATAATTGCTCAATAGGCGCAACGGGTCTTACAGGTCCCGGTTACAGCGGTCAGGTTTTCTGGGATACCGAAATGTATTTAATGCCTTATTATAACTTTACCGACCCGTATTCTCAAAAAGAACTTTTAATGTATCGCTACAGAATACTTGATAAGGCAAGGGCAAGGGCAAAGGAATTTGACACAAGAGGCGCTATGTACGCATGGTGCAGTATAGACGGCGAGGAAACAAGCGTTGTATATGAAGCGTCAACTGCAGAATATCACCTTAACAGTGATATTGCCTATGCGGTATGGAGATATGTTGATACCACAGGTGATAAGGAGTTCCTTTATAACTACGGTGCGGAAGTAGTCCTTGAAACTGCCGTGTTTATGTCACTGCGTGGTAAATTTGTTGAGGCAAGGGGCGGCAAATTCTGCATTAACGCAGTCTGCGGACCTGATGAATACGCCTGCGGAGTAAACAACAATTTTTACACAAATCTTACTGCGAAAAGGCATTTTGAGTATGCAATCAGCGTACTTGAAGATATGAGGGAAAATGCTCCAGATCGTTTAAACACGCTTCTTTCCAAAATCGGCTTTACAAAGGATGACGAGGAAAGAATAGCAAAAGCGGCGGAGAATATGTACCTTCCGTACAACGAGGAATATAAGATTTATATGCAGGATGATTCGTTCCTTTACGAAGACCCTGTTGATATGACTGAAATACCGATGAATGTGGATTTAAGAGGACTTTATCATCCGCTCGACCTTTGGCGGCTTCAGGTGTCAAAACAGGCGGATGTGTGCCTTGCAACCTTTTTGCACGGTGATTTCTTCGATGCGGAACAAAAGGAGCGTTGCTACGATTATTACGAGAGTCGCTGCAATCACGGTTCATCTCTGTCTCCGGCAATATATTCAATATCCGCAGCGGAGCTTGACCGTCCTGAGGCGTATGAGTTCTTCCGCTATACGGCATATATGGACCTTTACGATTTTAAGAAAAACACCTCAAACGGTATACATATAGCCTGCAACGGCGGTGTATGGATGTCGGTAATTAACGGTTTCCTCGGAATGAGGCATTACGGCGACGGCTTGCACTTTGCACCGAAAATCCCGAAAGCGTGGGATAAGTATTCTGCCGATATTACCTATAAGGGTGCTGTTATAGGCATCGAGGTTTCTCACGAAAAAACGGTGTTTACACTTAAATCGGGAGAAATTGCGGCAATTAATGTTAACGGCGCCGCAGTAAAGCTGACTTCTTCCGACAAACGCTTGGAATTAAAAACATTTTAAGAGATATAATAAGAAAGGGACTGTCGCCCATCGGTTAATCGGGCGGCAGTCCTTTTAATCGCTCTGAAAAGCTTTTTAAATCTTCTTGCCGTGCAGTTACAGGGAAAATAATTCAGTCGGTGTTTCAGAAAGTGTGGCGTTACTTAAGATTTCAAACCTGCTTTTCCTTGTATTTGTAAGCGCATTATAGTATAATTTTTAAAAATGTATGTTGTTATAACAACAGGAAAGAGTAAATATGGATTACGGTTTTTTAGCCGAAACAGAGCTTTTCGTCGGAATAGATGCAGGAGAGATTAAAGATGCGCTTAATTGTCTTTCTGCTTATGAAAAATGCTTTGCAAAGGGCGAAATAATTTACAGAACAGGTCAAGCCGTAACGGATATAGGATTGGTAGAAGAGGGCGGCGTTAATATTGTTGTGAATCTTTATTGGGGCAGCAGTATTATTTTCGGCAATATTAAGGCAGGGGAATTATTTGCGGAAACCTATGCGGCGGTTCCGGGTAAAGAGCTGCTTTGCGACGCAGTTGCGGCAGAGAATTGCAAAATTCTTTTTCTTAATATGCGAAAATTGCTTGACGCTTACGGCAACACTTGCGGTTTTCATCAAAAGATAATTCATAACCTGCTCAGAATATCGGCAATGAAGAATATTAAGCTTTCCTCAAGGATGCTCCATACTGCACCTAAAACGATAAGGGGCAAACTGGTTTCCTATTTCTCGCAAATGGCGGCAGAAACGGGAGACCGTGAGTTTACAGTCCCGTTTTCAAGACAGGAGCTTTCCGATTATCTCGGGGTAGACAGAAGTGCTTTGTCAAACGAGCTTTCAAAAATGCAGAGTGACGGAATTTTAACATACAAGAAGAATAGATTTAAACTGAATAAAAATGCAGACTTAATTGTTATCTGAAAGAGAGAAAATTATATGTGTACAGCAGTAACTTACAAAACCGACGATTTTTATTTCGGAAGGAACCTTGATTATGAGTTTTCCTACGGCGAGAGCGTTACCGTAACGCCCCGCAATTATGAATTTAAAATTCATTGCGGCAATATGCCAAAGACCCACTATGCAATTATAGGAATGGCGCATATAAGTGAAAATTATCCGCTTTATTATGACGCCGCAAATGAAAAGGGACTGTGTGCGGCAGGTCTTAACTTTGTAGGAAACGCATATTTCGGAGACGCTGAAAACGGCAGGGAAAATGTCTCACAGTACGAGTTTATACCGTGGCTACTTTCAAAATGCGCTTCCGTAAATGAGGCAAAACAGCTCCTTGAAAATTCCAATATAACAAATACGCCGTTTTTTAATATGCCGCCGGCACAGCTTCACTGGCTGATAGCCGATAAAGACGAATGTATAACGGTAGAAAGCGTAAAGGACGGGCTTAAAATATATAATAATCCGGTGGGAGTTCTTACAAATAATCCTCCGTTTATGTTCCAAATGTCGGCACTTAATAATTATATGGCGCTGTCGCCGAAAAATCCGGAAAACACATTTTCCGATAAGCTTAACCTAAACTCTTACAGCAGAGGTATGGGCGCTTTGGGTCTTCCCGGCGATGCGTCCTCTCAGTCAAGATTTGTGAGAGCGGCGTTTGTAAAGCTTAATTCCCGTTCGGGCAGTGATGAAAGCGAAAGTGTAAGCCAGTTTTTCCATATATTAGGCTCCGTAGAACAGCAAAGAGGCTGTACCGAGCTTGAAAACGGTGAATATGAAATAACAATTTATTCCTCCTGTATAAACGCAAGCCGTGGAATTTACTGCTATAAAACCTATAATAACAGCAGTATAAACGCAGTAGATATGCATAAAGAAAATCTTGACGGGAAAGACCTTGTTTCATATAAAATTTCCGATATACAGGAAATTAAAACACTGAATTAAAAGCGGCTGTCGATAAAAACAGCCGCTTTGAGAAATAAAAATTTATTTGTTGCTTGTAAGTACGGTTTTACCGCCCATATAAGGCTGTAATGCCTTTGGAATCAGAACGCTGTAATGCTCGCCGTCAAAACGGAGATTGTTTTCAAGGAAAGCTATCAGCATACGGGGAGGAGCAACAACGGTATTGTTAAGGGTGTGGGCAAGGTATTTTTTACCGTCCGCACCTTTAACTTTTATGCCGAGTCTTCTTGCCTGAGCGTCTCCGAGATTAGAGCAGGAGCAAACCTCAAAATACTTTTGCTGTTTAGGAGACCATGCCTCGACATCGTATGACTTAACCTTTAAATCGGCAAGGTCGCCGGTACAACATTCAAGAGTTCTTACCGGTATATCCATACTGCGGAACAATTCTACCGAATAACTCCACATTTTATTGAACCAATCCATGCTTTCCTCGGGTCGGCAAATAACTATCATTTCCTGCTTTTCAAACTGATGTATGCGGTAAATGCCGCGTTCCTCGATTCCGTGAGCGCCCTTTTCCTTGCGGAAGCAGGGGGAATAGCTTGTGAGCGTAAGCGGAAGCTTATCTTCGGGGGTTAAGCTGTCTATAAATTTACCTATCATAGAATGCTCGGAGGTGCCTATAAGGTAAAGGTCTTCACCCTCGATTTTATACATCATGGCGTCCATTTCCTCAAAACTCATAACGCCTGTTACAACCTTGCTTCTTATCATATACGGAGGTATGCAGTAGGTAAAGCCTTTATCTATCATAAAGTCCCTGGCATACGCAAGTACCGCTGAATGAAGTCTTGCTATATCGCCCATCAAATAATAAAAGCCCTCGCCGGCAACCTTTCCTGCGGCGTCCTTGTCTATACCGTCAAACAACTGCATAATGTCGGTATGATAGGGAATTTCAAAATCAGGATGCGTCTGTTCGCCGAACTTTTCAACCTCTACATTTTCGCTGTCGTCTTTTCCGACCGGAACACTCGGATCGACAATGTTCGGTATTTTCATTTGAATTTCGGTTACTTTTTTCTGAAGCTCGTCCTCTTTTTCTTCAAGAGCCTTAAGCTCCTCTGCCTGTTCGCTTACAAGCTTTTTCATTTTTTCGGCTTCGTCACGCTCGCCCTTTGCCATAAGTACGCCTATCTGCTTGCTTACTTTATTGCGGTTCGCCCGTAATTCGTTTGCACGGTTATTTGTATTGCACTTTTCACCGTAAAGCGAAATTATTTCGTCAACAAGCGGAAGCTTTTTGTCTTCAAATTTTTTCTTGATATTTTCCTTTACAATTTCCGGATTTTCACATATAAATCTAATATCCAGCATTATTATTCCTCCGATAAAGCCAAAATCTTATTAAAGTATAACACAAGCGCCCGTTTCTGTCAAACGGTTATATTGCGAATACCTACACATAATATAAAAAAATGAAAGGAAACCGTTTATGAAGAAAAAAGATAAAAATATCAAGCCGATTGTGGATGTTTCGTCCGTTCCCGTAATGGGAATGCCCGAAACCGCATTTGATATGGTGAACCGCTACGGAACCTACAATATACAGTCAACCGCAGAAACGGAAAATATGTATCCTGCGGTAGCCCAGGGCTTTAATGACGGCATAATTGAAACCGATTGTGACGAAAATACCGACAATGCGAAGAAAAAGCAGTAAAAACTTGACAAACGCTCCGAAAAGCCTTATAATTCAATTAGATTTAACTTTTTGGAGGAATTATAAAATATGATTAGTGCCGGCGATTTCAGAAACGGAGTAACCTTTGAAGAGGACGGAAATGTACTCCAGGTAATCGAATTTCAGCATGTTAAGCCCGGTAAAGGCGCAGCTTTCGTAAGAACCAAGGTCAAAAATGTTATTACCGGTTCTGTTGTTGAAAAAAGCTACAACCCCACTGCGAAGTTTCCTACTGCCTTTGTTGAGAGAAAGGATATGGAATATTCTTATTCCGACGGAGATCTTTATTACTTTATGGATCAGGAAACATACGAGCTTGTACCGATTAACAGCAGCGAGCTTGGCGACAATTTCAAGTTTGTAAAAGAAAATATGGTATGCAAAATACTTTCCTATAAGGGTAAGGTGTTCGGTGTTGAACCGCCCACATTTGTTGAGCTTCAGGTTACGGCTACCGACCCCGGCTTTAAGGGCGATACCGCTACAAACGCAACAAAACCCGCTACTCTTGAAACAGGTGCCGAGATTCGTGTGCCGCTGTTTATAAACGAGGGCGAAATGATAAGAATCGATACCCGCACCGGCGAGTATATGGAAAGAGCATAATAAAGGGAGGCGACAGTAATGGATATTTGTGAGAAAATAGCTTATATAAAAGGTTTGGCTGAGGGTCTTAAGCTTGACGAAAGCACAAACGAGGGCAAAATACTTGCGGCAATAATCGATCTTCTCGGCGATATGACTTCTGAAATATGCGATATTGAGGACGGCTGTGACGAATTGCTTGAGCAGATTGACGCTGTTGATGAGGATTTGGCTTCGGTTGAAGATTTTGTTTACGGCGATGACGATGATGACGACGATTGCTGCGATTGCGACGATTGCTGTGATGACGATGAGCTTTACGAAATCGAGTGTCCGGCTTGCCACGATACTATATACCTTGACGAGGATATGCTTGAAGAAGAGGGTATGAAGTGCCCTAACTGCGGAACTGAGCTTGAATTTGATTTTGACGGCTGCGATTGTGATGACTGCTGTGGTCATGATCACGGCGATGCAGAAGAGGATAACGATTAATTCGGTGTAATTTTATACTCAGCCGTGCTGTACCTGTAAACGGTCGGCACGGCTTATTTTTTATGACGGAGCGCTTTTATGGAACTTACCGAATGTAAACTTCAATTCAGTATTTGCGAAAGCTCTAAGGCGGCTGTGCCTGTTATTATTGTTGCTGCGGGCAGCTCGAGCCGAATGAACGGTACGGATAAGCAGCTTTTATTGCTTGACGGTATACCTGTTATTGCCAGAACTCTTATGGCATTTGAGAACAATCCCCTTATATCCGATATTATATTGGTTACAAAGGCGGATAATATTCCGAAAATGCAGCTTTTGGCTGAAAAATTCGCAATAAGAAAGCTGACTGATATAGTGGGCGGTGGCAATTCCCGTGAGGAATCGGTTTTATGCGGTTTAAAGCGTGTAGGGGAGCATTGTGATGCGGTACTGATTCATGACGGTGCAAGACCGCTTGTAAGCGGTACGGTAATATCGGGCGTTGTGTCGGCGTTGGAAAAATTTCCGGCTGTAACCTGTGCTGTACCGGTTAAGGATACAATTAAGCGTGTGGACGGGGATAAAACCGTTATTGAAACACCGAACAGATCCTCTCTTTATGCGGTTCAAACTCCGCAGGGAGTACATGTTAAGTATTACTTATCTGCGGTAAAAGAGGCAGGAAACTCAATATCCGGCTTTACCGATGATATGTCGGTGATGGAGGCGGCAGGTTACCCTGTCCGTATTACCGAGGGTTCGTATAAAAATATTAAAATTACAACGCCGGAGGATATTATACTGGCGCAGTATATACTTGGAAGTGAAACGGAAGAATGAGAATAGGTCACGGCTATGATGTTCACAGGCTTGTAAACGGCAGACCGCTTATAATAGGCGGTGTGGAAATTCCGTATGAAAAGGGACTTGACGGACATTCCGACGCCGATGTGCTTTTGCACGCTGTGTGCGACGCCTTGCTCGGCGCCGCCGCTTTGGGAGATATAGGCAGGCATTTTCCGGACAGCGACGATAGGTATAAAGGAATTGACAGCCGAATTTTACTTAAAAAAACGGTTTCTCTGATAAGAGAAAAAGGCGCCCGAATTGTAAATATAGACGCCACCGTTATAGCGCAAAAGCCTAAGCTTGCGCCTTATATTGAAAAAATGGTAAGTAATATTGCCGCAGATTGCGGTATACCCGATTCCTCGGTTAATGTTAAAGCCACAACCGAAGAGGGAATGGGCTTTACCGGCACGCTTGACGGAATAAGCGCACATTCGGTTTGTCTTATAGAGTAATGATTTACACTTTTGCCGCATATTATTAAAACGGTGATATATTTGAAGCTCTTTATTACGCTTACAAAAAAGAGTATTGCCGCAATTCTTTTTGCGGCAGTGATTGCTGTTGTTGTTTTAAGCAGAATTTGCTCGGTGAAAGCGCAATCGCAGGACGGCTCTACTAATGCAAAACGGGTTGAGTATATAAACAGTATAGGGTACAGCGTTGACGATACGCCGACTGTTAAAGAAATAACCGTTCCGCAGGATTTTTCACCGGTTTATGAAAGATATAACCGTATTCAGTCTGAGGCAGGTTTTGACCTTTCGGCGCATCGGGGTGAAAAAGCGCTTGTTTACGGATATAAAACTGCCGACGGTGAAAAAACAGTGACGCTTATTGTGTCGGACGGCGAAATCATAGGCGGAGATATTTGTTCTGTCAGAATTGACGGAGAAATGCTTCCGCTTTTAAAAAAGGAAAAATGAGAGGATTTTATGTCAATTCAAAGACTTGACAGATTTATTTCAAATCAGCTTTCCGTATCAAGAAAGACGGTAAAGGACGGTATACGAAAGGGTAATGCACTGGTATCGGGCAGAGCGGTGACTTCGCCCGATTATTCCGTCGATACCGAAAGAGACAGTGTTGTTTATTGCGGACAGGCAGTTGTTTACAAGCAGTATGTTTACATTGTAATGAACAAGCCTGCGGGGGTGCTTTCGGCGTCGGAAGACAAAAAACGCCGCACTGTTATAGATCTTATTCCGAGCGAGCTTAAAAGAAAGGGACTTTTTCCTGTCGGACGGCTTGACAAGGACACTACGGGACTTTTGATAATAACTGATGACGGTGACTTTGCACACAGTGTTTTATCCCCGAAAAAGGAAATATATAAAACTTATGTTGCGGTACTTGACGGAGAAATAACCGAAGATACGGTAAGGCAATTTTCCGAAGGGATTGTCCTTGCCGACGGTACGGTTTGCCGTAAAGCATTTTTAAAACCGCTCGGCGAAAGAAAAGCGGAAATTAAAATATGCGAGGGCAAATTCCACCAAATAAAGCGGATGTTCGGTGTTGTGGGACTTGGTGTTGTATCACTTGAGCGTACGGCAATGGGGGAATACAGGCTCCCGGAAGATTTATCGGCGGGAGAATGCAAAGAAATCCAAAAAAACCAATTAATCCCTCTGTTTAGCGAAAAATAGCGCTTGCATATGCATATTAGACAAAACATTCTTTTTAAGATTGGATATATTTCGAATAGTAATTTCTGAATTTTTTTGCTATAATAACAGTAAAATTCAAGCAAATATCTTAGGAGGCTTATTTATGGCGAGTTTGTCATTGCGTCATGTTTACAAAAGATATCCGGGCGGAGTAACTGCCGTATCGGATTTCAATCTTGAAATTAAAGATAAAGAATTTATTATCCTTGTAGGACCTTCGGGTTGCGGTAAATCCACCACACTCCGTATGGTTGCGGGACTTGAGGAAATTTCCGACGGTGAGATTTACATCGGCGACAAGCTTGTTAATGATGTAGCTCCTAAGGACCGTGATATTGCGATGGTTTTCCAGAACTATGCGCTTTATCCTCATATGACTGTTTTCGATAATATGGCTTTCGGTCTTAAGCTTCGCAAAACTCCGAAGGACGAGATTAAACGCCGTGTTGAAGAGGCAGCCCGTATACTCGATATATCACACCTTCTTGAGCGTAAGCCGAAGGCTTTGTCCGGCGGTCAGCGTCAGCGTGTTGCACTCGGTCGTGCTATAGTTCGTGAGCCTAAGGTATTCCTTCTTGATGAGCCGCTTTCCAACTTGGACGCTAAGCTTCGTGCACAGATGCGTACCGAGATTTCAAAGCTTCACCAGAGACTCGGTACAACCTTTATTTACGTTACCCATGACCAGACCGAGGCTATGACAATGGGTACCCGTATCGTTGTTATGAAGAGCGGTCTTATTCAGCAGGTTGATACACCTAATAATCTTTACCTTTATCCTTGCAACCTCTTTGTTGCAGGCTTTATCGGTTCACCTCAGATGAACTTCATAGAGGCTAAGCTCCTTAAAGAGGGCGAGAATTATCTCGTTGAGTTCGGTTCTGAAGATACTAAAACAAGAGCAGGCGTTAAGTATAAGATTCAGCTTCCTGCTTCTAAGAATAAGGATAATTGCCTTGAGGCTTATGCCGGCAAGGAAGTTATTATGGGTATTCGTCCTGAGAATGTTCATAATGAGGAAGATCTTATCGAGCTTCATAAGGACGGTATAGTTGAGGCTGATGTTGAAGTTACCGAGCTTATGGGTGCTGAGACCTATCTGTATATGAACTGTGAAGGTCAGTCTATCAACGCTCGTGTTAGTCCTACCAATACAGCCCGTCCGGGAGATAAAATCAAGATTGCATTTGAGACAGCTAAGATTCACCTTTTCGACAAGGAAACAGAGCTTACAATCTGCAACTGATATTGATAAACTGTTTTGCGGAGACCGTATTTTACGGTCTCCGCTTTTTTATGATGTTTTATGCGGAAAAAAGTTGAAAATAATCGGCAATAGTGGTAAAATAATTTTGTATAATTTTTAAAAGGCGGTGAGAACATGGGGGTAAAAAAATGGTCTGTAACAGCTCCGGATAAGGAGCTTGCAAAAAGTCTTGCAGAAGAATGTGATATCGACCCCATAATTGCACTTATCGCCTCTGAACGGGGATATAATGATCCGGCTTCTTTGGAAGAATTTATTTCCGATGAGCCGTGCTTTGACGACCCGTTTGAGCTTGCAGATATTGAAAGAGCGGCGGCAATTATTAACGAGGCTGTTGATAACGGCGTTAAAATTGCTGTTTACGGAGATTATGACTGCGACGGCATCACTGCTACCGCACTGTTATATAGCTATTTAAAAAGTAAGAACGCTGAATGTATATACTATATTCCGGACAGAATAACCGAAGGCTACGGAATGAATAAGGGCGCTGTCGATAAGCTTAAAAAACTCGGAACAGAGCTTATCGTAACAGTGGATAACGGTATTGCTTCCGCTGAAGAAATCAGTTATGCCGAGACCCTCGGTATCGGCGTTGTGGTGACCGACCACCATTTGCCGCAGGGTGACCTGCCGCCGGCGCTTGCCGTTGTAGATCCGCACAGAGAGGATTGTCCGTCGCTTTTTAAGGAAATATGCGGCGCACAGGTGGCATTTAAGCTTATGTGCGTTATGGAAAATAAACAGCAAGAGGAATTACTGCCTTATTATGCCGATATTTTAAGCGTTGCGGTAACCGCAGATGTTATGCCGCTTGTTTATGAAAACAGAAGTGTCGTAAAGTGCGGTATTGAAAAGCTTAAAAAATCTCCGTCGGTAGGGCTTTCCGCAATTATGAATGTTGCCGCAATTAAGGCAGGGAGCATTAATTCGGGAAGAATAGCCTTCGGCATAGCTCCGAGGATAAATGCCGCAGGAAGAATGGGCGACGCAAACAGGGCGGTTGAGCTGTTGCTTTCGGATAATATGCTTACGGCGCTTGAAACAGCAGGCGAAATAGATGACCTTAATACAAAACGACAAAATGTTGAAAAACAAATATACGCACAGGCTGTAAAACAAATAGAGGAAAACGGATATAACTATGACCGTGTTATCGTAGTAAGCGGAGAGGGATGGCATCACGGCGTTGTTGGTATTGTTGCATCACGCATTACCGAAAGATACGGTAAGCCTTCGGTTGTTATTTCGTCAGACAAAGATGACACTGCCGGATCGGGCAGGAGTATCGAGGGCTTTTCGCTTTTTAAGGCACTCTGCTATTCGTCGGATTTTCTCACAAAATTCGGCGGTCATGAGCTTGCCGGCGGCGTAAGTCTTAAAACCTCCGATATAGAGAATTTCAGAAAAAAAATCAATGAATACGCTTATAAAGAAAAATGTGTTGCACCGCTGTTAAAGCTTGATTGCAGACTTAGACCCTCTGCACTTACGCTCGACCTTGCGGAAGCAATCGAATGTCTTGAACCGTTCGGAAACGGAAATCCGGAGCCGCTTTTCGGGGTTTACGGCGTAACACTTAAGACCGTTACACCGATAGGCGGCGGAAAGCATTTGAGACTTTTGTTTTCAAAGGATAATAATTCGTTTCAGGGATTGCTTTTCGGTGTTACCAAAGAAGAATTTTGCTATGAATCGGGAGATATTCTTGATGTCGCCGTCAATGCCGGAATTAATGAATACGGCGGAGAAAGAAATATATCCGTAAGGATAAGGGCAATAAGAGTAAGCGGAACGGATGACTCACGCCTTTTTGAGGAAATGGATTTAACCGACAGGTTTATCAAGGGACAGAATGTTGAACCCGAGGCTTTGTTGCCTACAAGAGAGGAAGTAGGTAAAATATATAAATCAATAGCCTTGAAGCCCGTTTTGAAAGACCGTATAATCAGTCTTAATCAAAATTCGTTGGGGTACGCCAAAACGGCGGTAGCGCTTATGACGCTCACACAGCTAAATCTTGTACAGCTTGATGAAAACAGGATATTATCGCTCGGAAGTACAAGGCAGAAAACCGAGCTTACAAATTCCCCGATATATAAAAACCTTATTGAGAGGAGGGACGGCAAATGACTCAGGAGCAAACCGCAAACTATGAAAAACTGCAAAAGCAAATGCAGGACTTCGGCGGAACATATGATTATGACCTTGTTAAAAAAGCCTTTGAATACTGCGTTTTAAAGCATGAGGGTCAAAAACGCTGTTCAAGTGAGCCGTACTATACGCATCCCTTTAATGTAGCTCTTATAATAGTTTCGCTCGGAATGGACAGTAAGTCTATTGAGGCGGCGCTTCTTCACGATGTGGTAGAGGACACGGACGCCACCCTTGATGATATAAAGCGTGAATTCGGAGAAGAGGTAGCTCTGCTTGTAGACGGTGTTACTAAAATCGGCCGTTTGAATTTCTCTACAAAGGAACAGCAGCAGGCGGAGAGCCTTCGCAAAATGCTTATTGCCATGGGGCAGGATATAAGGGTAATTATAATAAAGCTTGCCGACAGACTGCACAATATGCGCACTCTTGACGCTATGCCGCCCCAAAAGCAAAGGGATAAATCGGTAGAGACCTTGGAAATATATGCTCCGATAGCTCACCGCTTGGGTATCCGTTCCGTTAAAGAGGAGCTTGAGGACTTGGCGCTCAAGCACTTAGACCCCATTGCATATAAGGAAATAAATAATCTGTTGGCACTTCGCAAACAACACCGTGAACAGATACTTGAGGAAATTAAACAGCGAATTGAGTCCCGTTTACACGAGATAATGCCTAATACACAAATGGCTTTTCAGGGCAGGGTAAAGTCGATATACGGAATTTACCGTAAAATGTATATGCAGGGCAAGGACTTTGATGAAATATACGATATTTACGCCATAAGAATCATTACAGATACCGTTGCGGACTGCTACAATATCTTAGGCGTAATGCACGATATGTTCAGACCGATACCAAACCGTTTTAAGGATTACATTTCCACCCCTAAGCCTAATATGTATCAGTCACTCCATACTACGGTATTAAGCCGTGCCGGAATACCGTTTGAAATTCAGATACGCACCTTTGAAATGCACCATACCGCAGAGTTCGGTATAGCGGCGCACTGGAAATATAAAGAGGGCGTTACGGAAAATAATAAAAAGATGGAAGACCGCCTTGCGTGGATCAGACAGATACTGGATTCACAGGCTGCAACGACAGATGATTCGGACTTGGTAAGAAGTATTAAGGTTGATTTGTCGCAAGAGGATGTATTTGCCGTTACGCCTAATGGAGATGTAATAAATCTGCCGGTTGGCTCAACCATTGTTGATTTTGCGTTTGCAATACATTCCCAGGTCGGAATAAAAATGGTGGGAGCAAAGGTAGACGGTAAAATTGTTCCGATCAACCACGAAATTAAAACCGGTGAAGTAATAGATATTCTCACAACCAATCAGGCAGGTCACGGACCGAGCAGAGACTGGCTTAATATAGCGGTTACTTCGCAGGCAAAATCAAAGATTCGTTCTTGGTTCAAAAAGGAAAAGCGAGCGGAGAATATTGCCGCAGGTAAGCTTGAAACGGAAAAGGAATTCAGGCGTAACAATATAAATCTTGACGAAGAAGAATATAATGAATTTATCTCGGATATTGCAAAAAAATTCAAGTTTGCAAATTCGGACGAATTCTATGCTGCAATAGGCTACGGCGGCTTATTGCTTTCAAAGATAATGCCCCGTGTAAAAGAGGACTATAATAAAAAAGCCGCAGCGGAAAAACCGTCTGAGATAATTCCTGTTAAAACCAATACAACAAAGTCAACAGAGGGCGTTGTAGTGGACGGAATAGATAACTGTCTTATCAAGCTTTCAAAGTGCTGTGCGCCGCTGCCGGGGGACGATATTATCGGCTTCATTACAAGGGGACACGGTGTTTCAATCCATAAAAGGGACTGTAACAATGTCCCTGCCGATATCAGTAAATGCTCGGAGCCTGAGCGTTGGATACCTGCTCATTGGAACAGCGTAAAGCCTGAAACATTCACATCAACTCTTCAGGTTTCGGCTATCGACCGTGACGGTCTTCTTATGGATGTTATGAACGCACTTTACAATATGCGTGTTTCGGTACACAGCATAAACGCCCGTCAGGTTAAAAGCGGTAATTGCATTGTTGTTATGTCGGTAAATGCGGAGAGCGTGGAACATCTTAAAGGCATAATATTACGCCTTGAAAAGCTAAAAGGCGTGTTTAGCGTTGAAAGGATTAATCAGTAATGAAAGCGGTAATACAAAGGGTACTTTCGGCATCGGTCACGGTTGACGGGAAGATTGTCGGCGAATGCGGCAAGGGCTATCTTGTGCTTTTGGGGGTCGAAAACGGCGACAGTGAAGAAGATGCGGAAATTTTAGCAAGAAAAACCGCTCTTTTGCGTGTGTTTTGCGATGAAAACGGCAAAATGAATAAATCGGTGCTTGATATAGAAGGCGAGATTCTTGCAATATCTCAATTTACCCTTTGTGCAGATGTAAGAAAAGGCAACCGTCCTTCGTTTATAAATGCAATGGAGCCTCAAAATGCAAAAAAGCTTTATGAGGATTATTGCAAAAACCTTGAAAATTGCGGAGTTAAAAGCGTCCAAAAGGGAATTTTCGGCGCTGATATGAAGGTTTCGCTTATAAATGACGGGCCTGTCACAATATTGTTTGATACCGATATTTGGAGGAAAAATGGAGATTAGAGTAATTCATCTGGGCCTTATAAAAACAAACTGCTATCTTATCTCAAGCGAAAAAGCGGCAGTAGTAATAGACCCCGGGTTTAAAAGCGAAATTCCGGCACAGTTTTTAAATGAAAATGCCGAGAAGGAACGCCTTATACTTATAACCCACGCCCATTTCGATCATATCGGCGGTGCAGATGAGTTGAGAAAGCTTACCGGCGTTAAGATAGGCATAGGCGCAAAAGACGCAGAAAGTCTTTCCGACCCTGAAATTAATCTTTCAAACAAATTTCATGCCGGAGTAGAGCCGTTTTGCGCCGATATTCTGTTTAATGACGGCGATGAATTTACAGTGGGGGATATTCCGTTCAAGGTAATATTAACTCCCGGTCATACAGTGGGCGAGGTATGCTATCTTTCGGGCGATAATCTCTTTTCGGGTGATACGCTTTTTAAAGGCTCGGTAGGAAGAACAGACTTTCCCGGAGGAGAGACAAGAACGCTCTTGCGCTCTGTAAAAAAGCTTATTACCTTGCCGGGAAACACTAAGGTTTATCCGGGTCACGGTGATTTTACAACAATAGCCGAAGAAAAAAATAACAATATGTTTGCGTGGTAGTTAAATGAAACTTTGCCTTATAGGTCACTCTTTTAAATATGAGCTTGAAAAGCTTGTCAGAATTTTTTTACCTTTTGAAAAAATAGAATTTTCGGATGAGGCTGCGGATGATGACGGCACTGCCGTTACAAGACTTGAAAGGTCGGAAGAAAAGACCGTTTTATCCGCATTGCTTTTAATAAACGGCAAAAGCTATACTAAATCATATGAGCTTTCAAATAACGCAGTGGATTATGATGACGAATGTGAACGCCTTTTGGCGGTAGCGCTGTACGACGACTTTGTGAGCGCATCGGGTTATACTCCCGAATGGGGAATACTTACAGGTGTAAGACCGGCAAAGCTGTATTCAAGACTGTCCCGGAAAAACGGCGACGCAGCCGCTGAAAAATGGTTTAAAAATGCGCTTAATGTAAGTGAAGAAAAAATTTCACTCTGCAAAAAAACAGTAGTCTCCGAAGAAAGAATAACTGCTTTGTCACGGCCCGATTCTTTCAGTCTTTATATTTCAATACCGTTTTGCCCTACAAGGTGTGCGTACTGTTCATTTGTCTCACACTCGGTAGAAAACGCAGGCAAGCTTATACCTGATTATATTTCTTTGCTTAAAAAGGAAATTGCCTACACTGCCGATATAGCAAAAAAAATCGGTTTAAGGCTTGAAACGGTTTACATAGGCGGCGGCACGCCTACCTCGGTTACGGCAGAACAGCTCGGCGGTATTATGGAGTGCGTGGCGGATAATTTTGATGTTTCCGATTTAAGGGAATATACCGTTGAAGCCGGCAGACCCGATACGGTAACAGCAGAAAAGCTTAAAACAATAAAACGGCTCGGAGCCGGCAGAATAAGTATAAATCCGCAAACAATGAATGATTTTGTGCTTGAAAAAATCGGAAGGCGCCACACTGCGGCGGATACCGTAAAGGCATTTAAAACCGCAAGGGAGTGCGGATTCGACAATATTAATACCGACCTTATTGCAGGCTTACCCGGAGATACGCCCGATAGCTTTTATGATACTGTAAAAAGCGTGTTGGAGCTTGACCCCGAAAGTATAACGGTTCATTCGCTTTCAATGAAACGCTCGTCAAGGCTTACGGTGACAGGCAGCTTTCCTGAAGTCAAGGTAGGCGAAGACGCAGGAAAAATGGTTTCCTTTGCCCGAAAAACGCTGGAGGAACACGGATTTTCACCCTACTATATGTACAGACAAAGCAAAACCGTAGGCAATCTTGAAAATGTCGGTTATGCAAAAGCTGGAGCGGAATGTCTCTACAATGTATATACTATGGATGAAACGCATACCATATTGGCGTGCGGAGCTTCGGCTGTAAGTAAATTGAGGCAGCCGGGCGGCAGCTATATTGAAAGAATATTTAACTTTAAATATCCATATGAATATATAAGCCGATTTAATGAATTACTTGAGCGAAAGAAAGGCGTTATATCTTTTTATGAAAACTACCCTTACTGAAATAAACAGTTATGCCGTAAATAATCCGGCAGAGCTGGTTTTGAGAGCGGAAAGACATTATAATAATGAAATTCGCAGTATAGCCGAGCGTATTGCTTTAAATGATGATATTAAAATCGTAGCGCTTTCGGGTCCGTCTGCTTCGGGCAAAACCACAACCGCACATATCTTATGCGACCGATTAAAGGAGCTTAGCGAAAAAACCGAGGTAGTTTCTCTTGACGATTTTTATTTGCCTACAGAGGAGCTGCCTGTTTTAGAGGACGGAACCCGTGATATTGAATCGGTAAATGCGCTTGATACGGCTCTTATAAACAAATGCTTTGAAGAAATAATCCGCACAGGTAAAACCGTTCTGCCGTCTTACGATTTTCTTAAAAAGGAACGGGTAAAAAATTCACGGGAAATTGATATTTCGGACAGGGGCATTGTAATAGTTGAGGGCTTGCATGCGCTTAATCCCATAATAACCTCAAAGGTTCCGTCGAAGCATATTTTCAAGGCATATGTAAGCGTTAATCGCCGAATTGAGGATGCTGACGGCAATACTCTGCTTACAAGCAGACAAATAAGGCTTATACGCCGTACTTTAAGGGACAGAATTTTCCGCAGTTCTTCGCTTAACGATACGCTGGCTCTGTGGGGCGGAGTTGTCGAGGGCGAAAAAAAATACCTCTACTGCTTTAAACCGACTGCCGATGTGCAGATAAAGACTCTGCATATATACGAGCCGTGCCTTTATAAAGATGAATTTTTGTCGCTGTGCCGTGAAGCGGACAGGGACAGCGAATGGTATGAATACTTTAAAAAGACCGCTGATGCGTTAAGAAATTTTAACAGTATAGACAGCTCGCTTATTCCGCCGGATTCGCTTATAAGGGAGTTTATAGGCAACGGCAAATACAATTAGCTTGAAAAATGCGTTAATGTATGATAAAATAATAAAAAATTGTTTTAACGGAGGATTTTGTTATGGAATTTTTTGACGATGCCGTAGTAAAGGCTAAAGAGGCTATTAATGTAGCTTGCAAAAAAACCAATGAGGTTGTCACGGTACAAAAGCAGAAGTTTGATGTTGCTTCGCTTGAAAATAAGCGTGCAAAGGATTTTCAGCTTTTGGGAGAGATATATTACAATAAAATCAAAGGGGAAGTACCGGAAGACGGCAACATTGCCGATATAGTTTCTTCCATAAATGAAAAGAACGAAAAAATAGACGAGCTTCGTGCCCTTATTAACAATTCGAAAAACAAGAGGGTTTGCCCCAAATGTGCGGCGGTTATCGACAGCGGCTCGAACTACTGCAATGTATGCGGTGCAAAGCTTACATTTACAGAGGACTCTGCCGAAGAAACAGAGAGCGATTCCGAAGAATAAAAATCATTACATAACGAGGGCGGTTCGCCGCCCTCGTTTTTTAAACGGAGATAATATGAGCAAATATAAAAAAATAGGAATAGTGGTTGCCGACGGCGATGAGTTTTCGCCGCTTGCCGATATAATAAAGCTTGGCGATTACAGCGAGGACAAATTTCTTAAAAGGAAAATTCTTAAATTCACAAGAGGAAATGCCGAAATAATTGCGATTCTTTGCGGTATCGGAAAGGTGAACGCCGCCGCCGCCGCAACACATCTTGTAGATATCGGGTGCGACGCAATACTCAATTACGGACTTTCAGGCGGACTCGGTACGGCAAAAAAGAATGAGCTGTATCTTTGCGACAGATTTACCGAGCATGATTTTGATTTGACAATGATAGGCTACAAGCCCTGCGAAAAGCCGGGTCAGGAATCTTATGTTTATAAGTCGGACGAAAGGCTTAACCGAATAATAAAGGAGCTGTTGCCTGATATTAAATCGGGAACTGCCGTTACGGGGGACTGCTTTATTTGCGATTCCGCACGCAGCCGTTTTTTAAGCGAGACCTTTAATGCGGTATCGTGCGATATGGAAACTGCGGCAATAGCGTATGTATGCGAGTCGGCTGGTGTACCTTTTGCCTGCGTGCGAAAAATATCGGACGGTGCGGACGAATCGGCGGAAGAAAGCTACAGGGAGGTTAATACCTCCGGTGAAGATTCTCTCCAAAAGCTTATAGTCGGAATTGCCGTTCTTGCGGCGGAAAAGCTGTGATAAAACAGTGAAAAAGCAATCAAACATCCAAAACGGTGCGGCAATATTGCTCTTAACTGCCGTTATTACAAAAGTTATAGGGGCGCTTTTTAAAATACCGCTTGCCTCGGCGGCATGCCTCGGTGATATAGGCTTCGGGTATTTTTCTTCGGCTTATGATTTGTTTTCACCTATTTATTCACTTGCGGTTGCCGGTTTGCCGGTTGCAGTTTCAAAAACGGTATCGGAATATGCCGCAAGGTCACGCTATAATGATGTCAGGTCATCGCTTGCTCACAGCTTAAAGCTGTATACTGCAGTAGGGGCTTTGGGAACTGTGGCTTTGGCGATTGCGGTAATACCGTTTGTTAAGCTTACAGACGCCGCAGATAACAATATGTTCGCTTTTTTTGCACTTGCTCCGTCATTCTTTTTTTGCTGTGTAATTTCTGCTTACAGGGGATATTATGAGGGATTGCTTAATATGCGTCCTGCCGCTTTTTCGGAGCTTATTGAGGCGTTGTGTAAACTCTTGTTGGGTTATTTTGCGGCATATTTTACCGTAAAACTGACAAATGACGCCGCACTCGGGGCAGGGGCGGCAATTTTGGGAATTACTGTCGGTACAGCCGCAGCCGCATTGTATTTAAGACTCTATAACCGAATAAAAGGGGACGGAATAACCGCCGTCCAAATTGCGGAAAGTCCTGCGGAAGAAGACGGCACAGGTGCGTTAAAGGGACTTATGCTTATTTCTCTTTCGGTGGCGGCGGCTTCGCTTTCCAACAATATTCCGTTAATAGCCGACGCCGTTACCGTAAAACGCTCGCTTTCGGGGCTGAATTATGAGGCTGTTTACAATATAAGGAATATTTATGACGCTGACTATTCTGCGGCGGATATTTCCGTTTTACAGCTTCCTGTATTTTTGTACGGAATTAAGAGCAAGGTTCATACGGTGTTTAATATCGTTCCGTCATTTATTTCGGTTCTGGCAGTGGGGGTTGTTCCCGTAATATCCGCCTGCTTTGCGGAAAATGCTCCGGAGCGCTTAAAGCTCAATGTCAATTCGGCATTAAAGCTTTCATGTATTATATCGTTTCCGGCAGGTATAGGATTAATCGTTCTTAACGGCCGTGTAACAGGTCTTTTATACGGCGGCGCATATCCTGCAGCCGCAGGAACCATGGCGGTAATATTCGGTGCGGCGGCTGTCTTTGCAGGTCCTGCTGTTCTTCTTACGGCAGTTTTACAGTCTGTAGGCAAACAAAATACCGCACTTATTAATATAGCTGTAGGCACTGTTATAAAGTTTTTTGTTAATCTTACGGTGGGAATCGAAGCGGTTAATATTAACGGAGCGGCTTTGGGTACGCTTGCATTTTATGTTGCCGTAGTCTCTTTAAACCTGATTTCCTTAGTGAGGCTGAAAATTAAACCCGATGTTTTCGGCAGTATAATCAAGCCATTTGCATCGGCAGGGGCTTGCGGTGCGGCAGCTTATGCCGTCACGCTTATCGGTGACGGGAAAACCGTCACGGTTACGGCAATTTTGCTTGCTGCCTTTGTATATCTTGCTGCGCTTATATTGTTTAAAACATTAAAAGAGTCGGATATATCTATATTGACCAAAAGCAAATCTGTCGTAAAATTTTGTAAAAAACATAGAATTATTTGCTGAAAACACCCATTTAAAAACATAATTTTATCGGTTTTTATAGAAAATTTTAAATTTTACCGAAAATAGATTGATTTTTTGCCGAAAGTATGGTAAAAATAAATAGTACAAGCTATTGTACGGAAAGCCTTTCAATCGATAGATTCGTTGAAAAATAATTTTTGGAGGTTCTTTAAATGAACAAAGCAGAATTAGTAGCATCCATTTCGGATAAGGCAGGTATTTCAAAGAAGGACGCAGAAAAAGCTCTTTCCGCATTCCTTGACACTGTTGCCGCAGAATTAAAGAAGGGCGAGAAGATTCAGCTTGTAGGCTTCGGTACTTTTGAAGTACGTGAGCGTGCCGCAAGAACCGGAATCAATCCGCAGACTAAGCAGACAATAGAAATTGCCGCTTCAAAGAGCCCTGTATTTAAGGCAGGTAAGGCACTTAAGGATTCTATTTCTAAATAATTTACTTATTTTAAGCTGTCCAACAGGGCAGCTTAAAATATATAACGGTGAAATATGCGACTTGATAAATATTTAAAAATTTCAAGAATAATTAAACGGCGCACCGTTGCCAATGAAGCTTGCGACGCAGGCAGGGTAACGGTAAACGGCAAGACCGCCCGTGCGTCCTACGATGTTAAGGTCGGCGATGTAATAGAAATAGCCTTCGGAACACGGCTTTTCAAAGCAGAGGTAACCTCGGTTGAAGAGTATGTCCGTAAAGATGATGCCGGCGGTTTATATAAAATACTTATGTAATAAAAGCAACACCCTTCAAATAATATTTATTGAGGGGTGTTTGCTTTGGAAGAAAATGTGCGCCGCAGTCAGAATGTAATAATAGAAGACCGCAAAAAAATGACCTTTACGGGTGTTAAGGATGTTTTATCGTTTGATGAGGAAACGGTGATTTTTGATACCGTGCTCGGAAGAATGACCGTTAAAGGTACCGGTTTACATATACTTAATTTTGATAATGCGTCCGGTGACCTTACGGCGGAGGGCAAGCTTTTTGCATTAGCTTACACTGGGGAAGATAAAAAAGGCGGATTTTTATCCAGAATTTTCAGGTGAAGCTATGTGGGAGATAAATAATCTTTCACAGCTTGCCGGATTTGCAAACTCGTTTTTTTTCGGTTGTATATTTTGTGTTGTATACGATATTTTCCGTGCAGTCCGTGCAGTTGCTAGGCAAAGCACGTGGGCAGTATTTACCGAAGATATAATCTATTCGCTTATTTGCGCTGTTGCAGCCTTTTGCCTTTTATTGTCAGTCACTGGCGGGGAGCTGAGGGTATTTGTCATATTCGGGTTAGGCTGCGGTTTTGCGGCTTTCAGAATGACGCTTTCCCGATTTTTCCTTTTTGTTTTTAAGAAAGTATTTTCATTTGTTTTCAAAATAATTCTCTGTATTAAGTCCTCGCTTGGTTTGCTGTATTTAAAAAGCGAGAGGTTTTTTAATGCAATAGTGAAAAAAATTACCTCTTTTAAGCCGAAAAGTAAAAAAAATGCTTGAAAACAGTATAGTGTTTGTTGTATACTAAAATAAATTAATCTGCGTTTTCGGGAGCGCCTTAAAATGAAAAAGAAGAAGAGAAAGAACAAAAGCATATTGCTGCGCCTTTTGGTTCTCGGAGTCGGCATTTATATGATTGCCACTTTGTCAAGTCTTTTAAATACGCTTAATGAAAGCCGCAAAAAGCTTGAGGAGCTCAAAGCCGAACAGGCTTCCACGCAAAACGATATTGATGAGCTTACGGCTATATTGGCGGACGGCTCTGAAAAAAAGATAATCGAGAAAGCGGCAAGGGAAAGGCTCGGTTATGTTTATCCGGACGAGCAGATATTTATTGACATTTCGGGAAACTGAATATAATTTAATTTAATTCTTTTGAGGGGGATTTAAAGCTTTTATGCAGCTTACAGTAGGACAAATTGTTGAGGGAAAAATTACCGGTATAACCAATTTCGGAGTATTTGCGGACATAGGGGACGGAAAATCCGGAATGGTACATATTTCCGAGGTTGCACGCACTTATGTTAACGATATTAACGAACATGTTAAGATCGGCGATACGGTTAAAATGAAGGTGCTTAACATCGGGGAAGACGGTAAAATCAGTCTTAGTATAAAGCGTGCTTTGGAGCCTGAAAAATCTTCTGAAAGAAGAGAGAGAAGACCTGCCGGACAGCCTAAGATAGACGGTTCGTATACTTGGATGCCGAAAAAGGCGGAGCCGCAGAGCTTTGAAGAAATGATGAACCGCTTTAAGCAAACAAGCGATGAGAAGTTTTCGGATTTGAAACGGAAAAATCCGGAAGCACGCCGTCAAAAACGCGGCACAGGCAGATAAAATGTGTTAAAAACGGGCGAAACCTTACATACAGTGCGGTTTCGCCCGTTGATTTCGGAGAAGAAAATGAATAAGATAAATATGATAGCTCCGTGCCTGTTTGGGGTGGAGAGTATTGCGGCGGATGAATTCCGCCGTATGGGATTTGAAAATGTAGTTACAGAAAACGGCAGGGTAAAGCTTACAGGGGACTTTAATATGCTTGCAAGAGCGAATATTTGCTCCCGCTTTGCCGAGCGGATTATGATTGATGTGGGAGAGTTTACAGCCGTCACTTTTACCGAGCTTTTTGACGGTGTAAAGGCTTTGCCTTGGGAAGATTATATAGGCAGGGACGACGCTTTCCCGGTGAACGGCTGGAGTATTGATTCACAGCTTTTCAGCATACCTGACTGTCAGTCGATTATTAAAAAAGCAATAGTCGAGCGGCTGAAGCTTAAATACCGTATTTCTGTATTTCCGGAAACCGGACCGCAGTATAAGGTGCGCTTTTCAATACACAAAAACAATGTCAGTATGATGATTGATACCTCGGGCGAGGGACTTCATAAACGGGGATACCGCAGAAATTCAAATGATGCGCCTCTTAAAGAAACCCTTGCCGCCGCAATGTGCGATTTGGCAAGAATTTATCCCGATACCAAGCTTTTTGACCCGTTTTGCGGCAGCGGCACGCTTTTAATCGAGTCGGCACTTATGGCTACGAAGACAGCGCCGGGTTTAAGGCGTTATTTTGCGGCAGAGCGGTTTGGATTCATACCCGAAAATGTATGGCGTGAGGAAAGAACCCGTGCACAGGACTTAATTATTCACAATGTTGATTTCAGGGCGGTGGGCTTTGATAATGATGAAAATGCCGTAAGGCTTACGCTTGAAAACGCAAAAAAGGCCGGTGTTTCAAAATATGTTACCGCATCGGTTGCAGATGTCAGGGACTTTACACCGCCTGATGACAGATGTGTTTGCATTACAAATCCGCCATACGGTGAACGCTTGCTTGATGTCAAGGCGGCGGAAGAGCTTTATACGGTTATGGGCAAACGGTTTAAAGAGGGTATGGGCAGAAAGTATTATATTATAAGCCCGCACGATGAATTTGAAAAATTCTTCGGCAGACAGGCAGATAAGAGAAGAAAGCTTTATAACGGAATGATAAAATGTCAGTTGTTTATGTATTTTAAAAACAAGGAGAGATAGAAGTGTCTAAAAAAGGTTTTGTTGACGGGATAAAGCAAAAAAAGGGACTTATAGGAGAGTTTAAGGAATTTATTTCAAGAGGAAATGTGGTTGACCTTGCAGTCGGCGTTATAATCGGCAGTGCGTTCACCGCAATAGTAACTTCACTTGTAAATGATATGATTATGCCGATAATAGGTACACTTTTCGGAGGCATAGATTTTACTTCGCTCAAGCTTGTTATCCGTCCGGCAGCAGACGGAGTTGAGGAAGCGGCTATCCGTTACGGCAACTTTATTCAGTGCGTGGTAAACTTCCTGTTAGTTTCATTGGTTATTTTTATTGTCATTAAAACCATGAACCGTTTTATGAGAAAAAAAGAAGAACCTGCAAAAGAGGAAACTCCGGCAGAACCGACAGAGGAAGTATTGCTTTTGCGTGAAATCAGAGATTCTCTTAAAAAGTAATGCTTGACAATATAAATGCTCAGTACTATAATGAAATTGTCTTCAGGGCGGGGTGAAATTCCCCACCGGCGGTAAAGCCCGCAAGCCTTTTGGCAGATTCGGTGTAACTCCGAAGCCGACGGTACAGTCCGGATGAAAGAAGAATGTAATTTTATATGCATTTACGCCCTCGCTTTTTGCGGGGGTTTTTCTTTTCCCTGAAAAAGAAAGGAAGATTTATATGCAAAAAAAGAATTTGATCAGAGGACTTGCGGTAAGCGCAGTAATGGGAGCGCTCGGATTTGTGCTTATGCTGCTTGAATTTCCGTTGCCGTTTATTATTCCGGCGTTTATCAAGCTTGATTTTTCCGAAATTCCGGCAATTATTACAGCGTATGCGTTTGGACCGCAGTACGGCATATTGGTTTGTCTTATAAAAAATTTGCTGCATCTGCCGCTTACCTCGTCGGCAGGCGTGGGAGAGCTTTCAAATTTCCTTTTGGGCGCAGTGTTTACAGGTATAGCCGGACTGGTTTATTTAATACATAAATCACGCAAAAATGCACTTGTCGGTGCTGTTGTCGGCTCACTTGCAATGGCGGTAATAAGTGTTGTGACAAACTATTTTATTGTTTATCCTGCTTATGTGGTGCTTTACAATATGCCGCTTGACGCAATAATAGCAATGTATAAGGCAATTTTACCGTCAGCCGACACACTTATAAAGGATTTGCTGATATTTAACCTGCCTTTTACTTTTTTAAAGGGGATTATTGATGCCGCCGTGTGCTTTGCCGTTTATAAAAGAATTTCCCCGGTGCTTAAGCTCAGCCGAAGCGAGCGTGAAAGGAATTAACGGTATACGACTGATATGCTCTGCTCTATACTTAAATGCCGAATTGAGGATATTGCGGAGTATATAGAACAGAAGTAACAACAGCCGTCTGTCGCAAAATGACAGACGGCTGTTGTTTATATATTTTTATCAGACGGCGAAACGCCGTATTTCCGCTTGTACGCTCTGTAAAACACCGAATAATCGTTAAAGCCGCAGCCTGTGCAGGCGCTTGTTGCCGAAACGCCGGATTTTAAAAGCTCACGGGCATATACAAGTCTTTTAACCGTGACATAATCCCAAACAGTAGAGCCGGTAGCACTTTTGAATATTCTGCATAACTGCGGCTTACTTATATGAAATTCACTGCACACACTGTCAAGTGAGAGGTTTTCGGTGAGATGGCTGTTTATGTAGCTTACTATTTTAAAATCAAGGCTTGTATCGGTTTCATCGTCCTTTTTGGTTTCAAAGGCGTAAGCTATTTCATTTAAGAGGGGAAGAAGATTTGTCACTAATTGTAATCTTCTGTTATTTGAAATCTCGGTGAAGCTTTGCACATATGTGCGGTATGAAAGATTCCTGAAATCCGAACTGCGGTAAAGATTTTTTTTGCCGGCACTGCGGTCGGTAAAGGGGACGGTAAGCTCGCCGAATTTATCGACTTCTCCGAATAAAGACGGGTTAAAATGGATTGCAAACCTTTTGTATGGGTGATTGGGCTTTAACTGGATATAATGTGCCTCCGCAGGACGCATTATAAGAATATCGCCGGGTTTAAGAGGATAATCGTTTCCTTCTATTTTATATGTGCCGACGCCGTCGAAAAAGCAGTAAAGCTCATAATTTTCATGGGTGTGCATATAAAAGCTTTCGGGGTTCGGACGCTCTGTACAGGTGTAATGAGCAAATAAGTTCGAATCCTTATATTCGTAATAATTTTCCACGCTATCACCTCTGTTGAATAATAACACATTATGATAATATTTGCAATATATTTTGATAATTTAAGTAATATTATTACACAAACAACGGGTGTATAATATCCTTAAAAGGGGGAATAAGCTTGAAAAATACATATCTGCTTAAAAGTGAGCAAGCTGAAAAAATTTATGAAAAAATATGCTCGCTTCCCATTGTAGATTATCACTGCCATTTATCGCCTAAGGAAATATACGAGGATAAGCCTTTTGATAATATAGGCGAAATGTGGCTTGCGGGCGATCATTATAAATGGCGCCTTATGCGAACTGCCGGTATTGATGAAAAATATATAACCGGCAATGCTTCTTGGAAGGAAAAATTCCTTAAATATGCGAAGGCGTTGGAGTTTGCCGCCGGCAATCCGCTCTATCATTGGTCACATATGGAGCTTAGTATGTTTTTCGGAATTGATACTCCGCTTAAAAGCGATAACGCCGCCGAAATATATGATGAGGCAAACGCATATATCGCAAAGAATAAACTGTCGCCGAGAAAGCTGATAGAACAGTCTGATGTAGAGGTTATCTGCACAACCGACGATATTACAGACGACCTTTCTTACCACAAGCTTATAAGCGAGGATAAAAGCTTTAAAACAAAGGTTTTACCTTCATTCAGAACCGATAATCTCCTGCTTATAAAACGGGACGGTTACGGGGATTACATTAAAAAGCTTTCGGAGGTATCCGGAATAGCAATAAGCACTCTTGCCGATCTTAAAACGGCAGTTAAAAACAGACTTGACTTTTTCTGTGAGTGCGGCTGCAAATTTACCGATGTGGGTATTCCGTATTTTCCGAACAGTATAGCCGATGATGATAAAGCAAATCAGGTGTTTGCGGATGCTCTGCACGGCAAAGAAATTGACGACGGGGCATACAGAGGCTTTATCGGCAATATGTATCTTTTCTTGGCCGAAGAATATTATAAAAGAAATCTCGTAATGCAGATGCACCTTGCGGTTTACCGCAACGCTAACAGCGCACTGTTCAGAAGTGCCGGCGCCGATTGCGGAGCTGACTGCGTGGGCGATGAAATCAGCGGAACGGAGCTTATAAAGCTGCTTGACGCAATTAATGAAAACAGCGGTATGCCGAAAACGATTTTGTATACGCTCAACCCGGGAAATGCGGCACAGATTGCCTCTGTTGCTGGTGCATTCCCGAATGTTCGCTGCGGCGCTGCTTGGTGGTTCTGCGACCATAAGAGAGGCATAAAAGAGGAAATTGAAATTATAGCCGAAAATTCTTCCCTCGGCTCATTCCTCGGTATGCTTACCGATTCAAGGAGCTTTTTATCATATGCCCGTCACGATTATTTCCGCCGCATACTTTCGGATATTTTAGGCGATTGGGTAAAAGGCGGAGAATATGATGAGGAAAGTGCCGAAAAGTTGGCTGCAAAAATCAGTTATTATAATGTAAAGGAGCTGACCGATAAATGAAAATGTCCTTCAGATGGTACGGAGACGGTGACCCGATTTCCCTTGAATACATAAGGCAGATACCGAATATGCGCTCGGTTGTGACTGCCGTCTACGATGTAAAGCCGGGTGAAGTCTGGCCCGAAGAAAGCCTTAAAACGCTTAAAGAGCAGGCAGAGGCAAACGGACTTATATTCGATATTGTAGAGTCTGTCCCCGTTCCCGAAGAAATAAAGCTCGGAACAGAGAAAGCAGACGAATACACCGAGGTTTACTGCGAGAATATCCGCCGCTGTGCGAAATACGGAGTAAAGTGCATTACATATAACTTTATGCCGGTGTTCGACTGGACAAGAACTCAGCTTGATAAAAAAGCGGAGGACGGTTCAACAAGCCTTGTTATGTATATGGATCAGCTTAAAAACCTTGATCCGCTCAAAGACGATATTCACTTACCCGGTTGGGACGCAAGCTACACCCAATCGGAGGTACGGGATCTGATAAAAGCCTACTCCGCTTTGGGCGAGGAGGGACTGTGGCGCAACCTTGAAAAATTCCTTAAAAAGATTATTCCGGTAGCCGAAAGCTGCGGAGTTACAATGGCGATACACCCTGACGATCCGCCGTACCCGATATTCGGTATTCCGAGAATTATAACAAACGAGCAGAATATAGACAGATTTTTGAAAATTGTTGACAGTCCTGCGAACAGCCTTTGCTTCTGCACGGGAAGTCTCGGCTGTGCGGCGTTTAATGATATTCCTAAAATGGTTCGCAAATACAGTGAAATGGGCAGGATTGCGTTTATGCATATCCGTCAGGTCAAGCTGTTAGATGACGGAAGCTTTGAAGAACGAGGCCATTTGTCAAAGAGCGGCAGTCTTGATATGTATGAAATAGTAAAGGCGCTTGTAGACACGGGCTTTGACGGTTATGTGCGCCCCGACCACGGAAGAATGATTTGGGGCGAAACCGGAAAACCGGGCTACGGACTTTTCGACAGGGCGCTGGGAGCGGCATATATAAACGGACTTTTTGAAGCAATAGAAAAGGAGAAAAAATAATGGAAAAGGTAATTGTAATAACAGGCGCCGGCGGCGTATTGTGTTCGGGCTTTGCCGAGTTTTTAGCCGCAAAGGGCAACAAGGTAGCTTTACTTGATTTAAATGACGAGGCGGCTCAAAAGGTTGCCGATAAAATTACTGCGGCAGGCGGGGTGGCTAAGGCTTATAAGTGCAATGTGCTTGATAAAGGAATTATCGAGGAGGTACACAAAAAAGTGCTCTCCGATTTCGGAAAGTGCGATATACTTATAAACGGCGCCGGAGGTAACAACCCGAAATGCACAACCGCCCACGAAGAGTATCAAAAGGGCGACGAAGCTGCCTGCGATTTCCTTACATTCTTTAACATTGACGAAAAAGGCTTTGATTTTGTATTTGACCTTAATATAAAAGGCGTGCTTTTACCGAGTCAGGTATTTATGCCTGATATGTTAGGCAGAAAAGGCTGTTCTGTGCTTAATATTTCTTCAATGAACGCATACCGTCCCCTTACAAAAATACCTGCGTATTCGGCGGCAAAGGCGGCGGTAAGCAACTTTACAGAGTGGCTTGCGGTTCATTTTGCAAAGGAAGGAATCAGAGTAAATGCAATAGCCCCGGGATTTTTTGTAACAAACCAAAACCGTGCGCTGTTATTTAACGAAGACGGCACGGCAACTCCGAGAACCGATAAGATATTAAGAGCCACGCCTATGGGCAGATTCGGCGAGGCAGAGGAGCTTTTAGGAGCTGTGGAATGGTTGCTTGACGATAATAAAGCAGGATTTGTAACCGGAGTTACAATTCCGATAGACGGCGGATTTTCCGCTTATTCAGGAGTGTGATAACAATGAAAATATATGCATTCGCAGATGAAGCAAGCTCAATGATAGACGGTCAGATAACCGCTATGAAACAAAACGGACTTGACGGTCTTGAAATCAGAAATGTTGACAATGTAAATGTTGTAGATATTTCGGACGCAAAGGCAAAAGAAGTACGGGGAAAACTTGACGGTGCAGGCCTCAGGGTTTGGACAATCGGTTCACCGATAGGTAAAATTGATATTGAAAAGGGCAGCTTTGAACAGCACACCGAAAGATTTAAAAGATCGCTTGAAATTGCCGAAATTTTGGGAGCTGAAAACATAAGGCTTTTCTCGTTCTTTACCCCCGGAGATAACCGTGCGGACTATAAGGATAAGGTAATTGAGCGTTTGGGCGTGTTTGCCGAAATTGCAAAGGGTACGGGTATAACGCTTTGTCACGAAAACGAAAAGGGTATTTACGGCGATGTGCCTGAGCGTTGTCTTGAAATTCACAAAGCATTGCCTGAAATTAAGGCAATATTTGACCCGGCTAACTATGTGCAGTGCGGTGTTGACACGCTTAAAGCGTGGGAAATGATAAAGCCTTATGTTAAATACCTGCACATTAAGGATGCGCTTGCAGACGGTAATGTTGTTCCTGCCGGCAAGGGTATAGGAAATCTCAGGTACATACTTGACGACTTCAGGAAAGACGGCGGCGACAGCCTTACTGTTGAACCTCATCTTACCGTTTTTGCAGGACTTAAGGACCTTGAAAAAGAGGGCGATAAGAGCGTTGTCGGCGAGGTATACCGTTATCCGTCAAACGAGGCGGCATTTGCGGCTGCATGCGATGCTCTTAAAGAACTTTTAGCTTAAAGGAGTAAGAAAATTATGAGTGAAAAAATTAAACTCGGTATAATAGGTATAGGTAATATGGGTTCCGCCCATGCCAAAAATATAATTGCCGGTAAGTGTCCGGATTTCGACCTTGTTGCGGTTGCCGATATAAAGCCACAGAGACTTGAATGGGCAAAAAAAGAACTTCGCTCAGATATAAACTGCTTTGACGACGCTGAAAAAATGCTTGACAGCGGTCTTATAAATGCTTGTATGGTATGCGTTCCGCACTATTCTCACCCTAAGTATGCGATAGCCTGTATGAAGCGTGGTATACATGTAATGGTAGAAAAGCCTGCCGGCGTTTACACAAAACAGGTAAGGGAAATGAACGATGAGGCTAAAAAGCACCCCGAGGTAGTATACGGTATGATGTTCAACCAAAGAACCAACTGTATTTACCGCAAAATGCGTGAGTTGGTGCAAAGCGGAAAGTACGGCAATATCCGCCGTACCAACTGGATAATTACCGACTGGTACAGACCGCAGTGCTATTATGATTCGGGCGACTGGAGAGCTACATGGTCGGGCGAAGGCGCGGCGTACTGTTGAATCAGTGTCCTCATCAGCTTGATTTGTGGCAATGGATATGCGGTATGCCGTCCTGTATAACTGCCTTTTGTAATGTCGGTAAATACCACAACATTGAAGTTGAGGACGAGGCAACAATTTACGCCGAGTATGAAAACGGCGCTACGGGCGTGTTTATTACTTCCACAGGTGATTGTCCCGGTACAAACAGA
>JAFOYI010000010.1 GCA_017391425.1 Clostridia bacterium
AATTTTTTGAAAAAATAAAAAAAGTCCATTCAAAGCGAATGGACTGAAAATAAAAAAGGCTCTAACCCCTACAAGATGTAAGGATTAGAGCAAAAAAAAACGCCCACACTATCTTTCGATAATGTGGGCGAAAGTTATTATTAACTTATTGCGTTATTCGCTAACGCTGATTAGCGCTGTTCGCGAATAGCTGCCTGTGCCGCTGCAAGACGAGCAATCGGTACACGGAACGGTGAGCAGGATACATAGTCAAGACCGATCTTGTGGCAGAACTCAACAGAGGACGGATCGCCGCCGTGCTCGCCGCAGATTCCGCAGTGAAGGTCTTTTCTAACGCCCTTACCGAGCTTAACAGCCATTTCCATAAGCTTGCCTACGCCTATCTGATCGAGCTTAGCGAACGGATCGTTCTCGAAAATCTTAGCGTCATAGTAAGCGTCAAGGAACTTACCGGCATCGTCACGGCTGAAGCCGTAAGTCATCTGGGTAAGATCGTTAGTACCGAAGCAGAAGAACTCAGCTTCCTTAGCGATCTCGTCGGCTGTGAGAGCAGCACGCGGAATTTCAATCATGGTACCAACTTCATACTTAAGGTCGATTCCGGCAGCTGCGATTTCAGCGTCTGCGGTCTCAACAACTGTCTTCTTAACATATTTAAGCTCTTTAACATCGCCTACAAGCGGAATCATAATTTCAGGAACTATGTTCCAATCAGCGTGAGCTTTCTTAACATTGATAGCCGCACGGATAACAGCGGTAGTCTGCATCTTTGCAATTTCCGGATAGGTTACTGCAAGACGGCATCCACGGTGACCCATCATCGGGTTAGCTTCATGGAGAGAAGCGATGATAGCCTTAATATCTTCAACGCTCTTGCCCTGTGCGTCTGCAAGCTTCTTAATGTCGGCTTCCTCGGTAGGAACGAACTCATGAAGCGGAGGATCTAAGAAACGGATAGTAACCGGCTTGCCCTCGAGTGCCTCATAAAGCTTTTCAAAGTCGCCCTGCTGGAACGGAATGATATTTTCAAGAGCCTTCTCACGCTCTTCAACGGTAGATGAGCAAATCATCTGACGGAAGTAGTCGATTCTGTCGCCCTCAAAGAACATATGCTCGGTACGGCAAAGACCGATACCCTCGGCGCCGAGCTCGGCAGCCTTCTTAGCATCTCTCGGAGTGTCGGCATTGGTGCGAACACCGAGCTTGCGGTATTTATCAGCCCAACCCATGATTCTGCCAAACTCGCCTGCGATAGAAGCGTCAACAGTCGGGATTATACCGTCGTAAATGTTACCGGTAGAACCGTCGAGTGAGAGATAATCGCCCTCATGATAGGTTTTGCCGGAAAGTGTGAACTGCTTGTTTTCCTCGTCCATATTGATTGCGGTGCAGCCGGAAACGCAGCATGTACCCATACCACGGGCAACAACGGCAGCGTGAGAGGTCATACCGCCGCGAACGGTGAGTATACCCTGAGCAGCCTTCATACCCTCAATGTCTTCAGGTGAAGTTTCAAGACGAACAAGAACAACCTTCTCGCCCTTTGCACCCCAAGCCTTAGCGTCTTCAGCGGTGAAAACAATCTTACCGCAAGCAGCACCCGGAGATGCCGGAAGAGCCTTGCCCACAGGTGTAGCAGCCTTTAATGCCTTAGCGTCAAACTGCGGATGGAGAAGTGTATCGAGGTTACGGGGGTCTATCATAAGAACTGCTTCTTCGTCGGTAATCATACCCTCATCAACGAGGTCGCAGGCAATCTTAAGAGCTGCCTGAGCGGTTCTCTTACCGTTACGGGTCTGAAGCATGAAGAGCTTGCCGTGTTCAACGGTGAACTCCATATCCTGCATATCACGGTAGTGATTTTCGAGTCTCTGGCAAACATCCTTAAACTGCTTGAAAGCCTCGGGGAACTTTTCTTCCATTTCGGAAATGTGCATAGGAGTACGAACGCCTGCAACAACGTCCTCGCCCTGTGCGTTGGTAAGGAACTCACCGAAGAGGCCCTTAGCGCCGGTAGCCGGGTCACGGGTAAACGCAACACCTGTGCCGCAATCGTCGCCCATATTACCGAAAGCCATCATCTGTACGTTAACAGCGGTACCCCAAGAATACGGGATATCGTTATCACGACGGTAAACGTTTGCACGGGGGTTGTCCCATGAACGGAAAACAGCCTTGATAGCGCCCATTAACTGCTCCTTAGGATCAGTCGGGAAATCGGTGCCTATTTTAGACTTATATTCAGCCTTGAACTGACCTGCAAGCTCTTTAAGGTCGTCAGCGGTAAGCTCAACATCCTGAGTAACGCCGCGCTTTTCCTTCATAGCGTCGATAAGCTGCTCGAAGTACTTTTTGCCAACCTCCATAACAACATCGGAGTACATCTGGATAAATCTTCTGTAGCAGTCCCAAGCCCAACGGGGGTTATTGGATTTTTCTGCAATTACATTAACAACCTCTTCGTTAAGACCGAGGTTAAGGATGGTGTCCATCATACCGGGCATTGAAGCACGGGCGCCTGAACGAACCGAAACGAGAAGCGGATTTTCCTTATCGCCGAACTTTTTGCCGGTGATGGTTTCCATTTTCTCGATATACTCCATTATCTGAGCCTGGATTTCATCGTTGATCTTCTGACCGTCCTCATAATACTGAGTGCAAGCCTCGGTGGAAATGGTGAAGCCCTGCGGAACGGGAAGACCAAGACCGGTCATCTCTGCAAGGTTAGCGCCCTTACCGCCCAAAAGCTCACGCATCTTTGCGTTGCCTTCGCTGAAAAGGTAAACGTACTTGTGACTCATTAAGAATCGACCTCCTAAATTTTTATGGATAGTATCCATTGTTAACAAAGCTACTCTGCCATTCCTCGGCAGGTATCTATATCATTATATCAAGCTTTTATGTAAAAATAAAGTTTTTTTTTAAGTTTTCGGTAAATAAATTTAATTTATATAATATTTGCCATATTTTTGTCGACTTTTTCGCCGTTTGATATTCTTTTTGCCGTTTCCACAACCAATTTACCGACAGTCTTAAGCTTTTCTTCGCTCATTCTGGAGGCAGGAGCCGAAACACTGAAGGCGTAACGGTACTCGCCGTACACATCACAAACGGCGGTGGCAACGCAGCACACGCCTTTTTCGTTTTCTTCGAGGTCTGTGGCGTAACCGTTTTTACGAACAGCCTCAAGCTCTTTTAAAAATTCGCCGTATGAAACGACCGTTTTTTCGGTTTTTTTAACGATTTCCGTTGAATTCCATATCTTTTCCGTTTCATTTTCCGAAAGCCTTGCCATTATCGATTTACCCACAGCCGTATATATCATAGGCAGTGAAAGTCCGATTCTCGAAACCATACGGACCGAATTTTGCGTAGAATCGAATTTATCTATATAAATTATTTCATTATCGCTTCTTTCGACAAGGTGAACAGTCTCCCCCGTTTTTGCCGCAATAGCCTGCAGGTATCCGTTTGCGTAGCGCCTTATATCAATATCCGTAAGCAGACTTGAAGAAAGCTTTAAAAATTTCAGCGTGAGCGAATACTTTTCGGTTGCCGCATCCTTCTCGACATAGCCGAGCATAAGAAGAGTTGACAGAAGTCTGAAAACCGTAGTTTTATTAAGCGATGACGCCGCAGAAAGCTCCGTTACACCGCAGCAACCGTTCTTACACAGTAGCTCAATTATCTTAAAAGTGCGTTCTACCGACTGCACCGAATTTTGTTCTGCCATAAAAGTCATTCCTTTCGCATAGAAAATATTACCACAAAACAAAACTTTTTGCAATTACCGCTTGACAAATTACCGCAGAGTGGTAAAATGTAGTTGGAATTTTGAAACGCTGTTTCACTATGTGAAACAAGGAGGAGCTTATGGATAATTTAATTGAAAAAATATCTGCCGCCGGAGTAGTTCCGGTAGTAAAGCTTGATGACGCAGCAAATGCGGTAAATCTGGCAACAGCACTGAGAAAAGGCGGTCTTAACTGTGCGGAAATAACCTTCCGTACCGATGCCGCCGAAGAATCTATAAAGCTGATTACAAAGGAATATCCCGATATGCTCGTTGCGGCGGGAACCGTACTTACGCCCGAGCAAGCCGATAAAGCTATGGCAGCCGGCGCAAAGTTTATTGTAAGTCCGGGACTTAATCCCGATGTTGTGCGCCACTGTATAGACAAGGGCTATCCGATAATACCGGGTGTTTGCACTCCGGGTGAGGTTGAAAAGGCGCTTTCATTCGGGCTTAAATACTTAAAGTTCTTCCCTGCCGAGGCGGCCGGCGGCGTCAAGATGATAAAGGCGATGGCCGCCCCCTATACAATGGTACGCTTTATGCCCACCGGCGGAATAAATGTATCAAACCTTGCCGATTATTTAAACTGCAAAGCAATATTCGCTTGCGGCGGCAGTTGGATGGTTCCGTCAAATAAGGTTGACAACGGCGAATTTGACGAAATAGAAAAAATGACAGCCGAAGCTGTCGCACTTTTAAAGGAGATAAGAAAATGAGAGTTATCACATTCGGCGAACTTATGTTGAGATTGGCTCCTGAGGGCTACTACCGTTTCTTACAGGCTGATAAATACGGCGCAACCTTCGGCGGCGGTGAAGCAAATGTAGCCGTTTCGCTTGCAAATTACGGTGTTGACGCTGCTTTTGTTTCAAAGCTCCCGACCCACGAAATAGGTCAGGCGGCGGTAAATTCGCTCCGTAAATTCGGCGTTGATACCTCGCTTATAACAAGGGGCGGCGACCGTGTGGGAATATATTTTCTTGAAAAAGGCGCTTCACAGCGTCCTTCTAAAGTAGTTTATGACCGTGCACATTCCGCAATAGCAGAGGCTCAGCCGGAGGACTTTAACTGGGAAGAAATCTTCAAAGGTGCCGATTGGTTCCACTTTACGGGAATTACCCCCGCACTCGGAGACAATGTTGCAGACATATGCCTTGAGGCGTTAAAGGCGGCAAAAAAATACGGCGTTAAGGTAAGCTGTGACTTAAATTACCGCAAAAAGCTTTGGACAAGGGAAAAAGCCGGCAAGGTAATGGGCGAGCTTATGAAATATGTTGATGTTTGCATTGCAAACGAGGAGGACGCCGCAGATGTATTCGGCATTAAAGCCGCAAATACCGATGTAACAAAGGGTGAAGTGAACCACGAGGGTTACAAGGATGTTGCAAAACAGCTTTGCGACCGTTTCGGTTTTTCACATGTTGCAATAACGCTCAGAGGTTCGATATCCGCTAACGATAATGATTGGGCGGCAATGCTTTATGACGGAAAAGACTACTATTTCAGTAAGCAGTACCGTATACATATAGTAGACCGTGTAGGCGGAGGCGACAGCTTCGGCGGCGGACTGATTTATGCAATGCTCAACAACTATTCGGCACAGGATACAATAGAGTTTGCAGTAGCTGCAAGCTGCCTTAAACATTCTGTTGAGGGCGATTATAACTGTGTAAGCGTTGCAGAGGTTAAAAACCTTGCAGGCGGCGACGGCAGCGGCCGTGTTCAGCGCTGATAATCAATAAACAGAAGAAACATCGGAGCTTTCTCTTTGAAAGTTCCGATGTTTTTTAGCTTAACTTATTGCACCCGTTTCAAACAGGCAATTTGTGTCTATTCGGCAAACGCCGGTTTATGGCATTGTGCAGGTGGGTTCAAAATGGGTTTACCCCTTGCCGTAGGGGTCTTATGGGACCTATTTGGACGGGTACCCCAATGTTTTTTCTTCCTTTTTTTCAATAAAGAAAGGAAGAAAAGAACTATAAGCCTGAGATAGCAAAGAAGAAACTACTTTTCTTCTTCATTCATATCATCAAGCGCATATTTACAGCACTGTAATACCAACAAATTAAAAGATATTTTATTCTCTGATGCAACTGTATTTAAGCGTTCAAATAATTGCTCGGTAAATCGAACAGTTCTTGGAATGTTTGCACTTTTCAATTCATTATTTATTTTAAACATAATATCACCCTGATTAATATTATGCTCAAATTTGGTTACAATTATATAACCATTTTCGGTTGCATTTTTCTTGCGGTGTGATATAATATCATTGGTGATATTATGAAATGTGAAAATTTATTTTGTATCTACCAATCAGGCGATTATTGCACGCTTGATTGTACCGAGCTTGATATTCAAGGTCAATGCAAGGAATGTATCTACCCTGATATTGACAATACCGTTTTATCTGAAATTAAGGCAAAGCATCTTGAAAAATGTTACGAATAAAAAAATACAGGTCGAAGATTTCGACCTGTATTTTTTTAAGCCAAGGCTGCGCCTAAAGCCTTGCAAGCTTCTATTGCGTCATCATCGGGAGCATCGTTGCAAATTACGCTGTCGCAAACAAGGTTTGCTCCGTCTGCCTTGCAAACATCCTCCCAGTTTCTCATCCATTCGCCGTCTCCCCAGCCGTATGAGCCGAACAGGGCGATTTTTTTATCCTTGAGCTTTTCCTCAACCGCATTGAACATAGGCTCGAACTCTGTTTCCTCCAATACCTCGGAACCCATAGCCGGACAACCGAAAGCTATACCGTCAAAGCTTTCTGCCGCATCCGTTGTAAACTCTGCCGCACCGATTACCGAAACCTCCGCTCCTTTTTCCTTAGCGCCGTTGGCTACTGCCGCCGCCATAGCCTCGGTATTACCCGTTCCGCTCCAATA